>NZ_PDKN01000020.1 GCF_004116335.1 Candidatus Marinarcus aquaticus | reverse complement strand
GTAGGAGAACCTGCGGTTGGATCACCTCCTTTCAGAGAAAGAGTTAGAATTCGTTTTCTAACTCAGAGAAAAAGAATGGTAACATAACGAAGTTTCCATAAGTACATGTTCGGTTTGTAAAGATTATTGAAGTAAGGTTAGTGTAAATGGGCCTATAGCTCAGCTGGCTAGAGCGCTCGACTGATAATCGTGAGGTCCCAGGTTCAAGTCCTGGTAGGCCCACCATTTTTATAAGCTTACTTAAAAAATCTTATAGAAAGATTGCAGACCATGGGGATATAGCTCAGCTGGGAGAGCGCCTGCCTTGCACGCAGGAGGTCAGCGGTTCGATCCCGCTTATCTCCACCATCTAAAGAGATAAGTTTTAATATCAGTACTTAAAAGAAGTATTGATATTAGGATTTATCCTAAACGGTATAAAAACCAAGTTATTTAAAAATATAATGTTAAAAGTCTTTAGTTTTTCCAATGCGAATATGAGTAAAATCATATTTAAAATTGAAAACATAAAAACACAACTTTTTTATTGAATCTATTAGTAGATTTAATAAGA
>NZ_PDKN01000019.1 GCF_004116335.1 Candidatus Marinarcus aquaticus | reverse complement strand
GCAGCAGCACATACCACTTGTTTCGCAGCTTCAATTCTCACATCCCCAGCAGCATATAACCCAGGTACAGATGTCTTCATTCGTAAATCAACAACCACTTCACCTTGCTCATTCACATCACACAAATAAGTTCCATCTTCTTGTTTTAAACTCTCACTTAATACGTCTCGTCCTACAAATACAAATATTCCAGGAACATCTAACTGTCGTGTCTCTCCAGACTCTTTTGATTTTACAATCAATCCAGTTACACCCATGTTATCTCCAATGACCTCTTCAACATCCACATTTGAAACCTCTTCAATGTTTTCACACGCTTTCATATGTTCAATGGTACTTGGGGCTGCTCTATAAGTATCTCTTCTGTGAACTAAATAGACTTTAGAACAAATCTTTGAAAGGTAGACGGCTTCTTCTAAAGCAGAATCTCCTCCACCAATTAAAGCTACCTCTTTATTTTTATAGAAAAATCCATCACACGTGGCACATGTAGAAATACCTCGTCCAAAGAAAGTATCTTCACCTTTGAATCCTGCTCGTCTTGGAACGGAACCTGTTGCCAGTAAAACTGTTTTTGCTTCTTGTTTGCTTCCATCAGATAATTCAACAGAAAAAGTATCACCTGTTTTAGTTACTTTCATTACTTGTTGCATCTCATGTTTTAAACCAAACTTCATGGCTTGTTTAGGCCAACTCTCCATGAGTTCCATTCCAGTCATAATATCAACTTGTCCAGGATAGTTCTCTATTTCACTGCTGCCTGTGATTTGTCCACCTGGCATCCCCATTTCAAACATGGTTACACTCTTTAATCCACCTCGTGTCGCGTACAAACCTGCTGTTAATCCAGCTGGCCCTCCCCCTATTATCGCTAAGTCTAACATC
>NZ_PDKN01000018.1 GCF_004116335.1 Candidatus Marinarcus aquaticus | reverse complement strand
GTAATCCCTGCTTCTTGCTCTTTACTGGCATTGGCAATCTCTTCAATCATGTGTGTGGATTTACTGATATTATCCAACAACCCTTTATACCCTTCAATCATATCTGCACTGATGGTCTTACCATGTCCTGCTTTTTGCGTAGCATTCTCTACAAGCTCTTTAATCTCTTTAGCAGCTTCTGCACTTCTGGCTGCAAGGTTTCGCACCTCTTGTGCAACCACGGCAAACCCTTTTCCAGCTTCTCCTGCTGTGGCAGCTTCAACGGCCGCATTGAGTGATAAAATATTGGTTTGGAAAGCAATTTGGTCAATGACTGAAATGGCTTCATTAATCAACGTCACTTGTTCTGTGATATCATCCATTGCTGTGGTAGTATTTTGAGCCAATGTTTGCCCTTTAGTGGCTGAACTGTTTAACTCTTTGGCATACGCACTCATTTTACTTACATTCTCTGAGTTATTCACAATGGTACTGGTAATCTCTTCTAAGGCAGCGGCTGTCTCTTCTAAAGAAGCGGCTGCTTCATTGGAAGAACGATTCAATACATCCACATTAGAAATCAATTTATCGGATGCTTCATCTAAGGTTAAACCAATACAAAGCGATGTTTTTAACAAATCAGAGATTTCATTGGTTAAGAAGTTCACACTGTTGATTAACTCTAACATATCCCCTTCTAAATCTTTCGCATCAACTTTATTGACAAACTTATAGTTACTGAACTCTTTAAGTACCACTGAGATAGAATCGACATTGCCTTTAATACCTGTCAGCATTTTATTTAAAGCATCACTTAAAGCTTTGAGTTCTGGGTTATTGGCTTGTTTGGTTAATTGCACATCTAAATGTCCTTTTATGGCTTGTTCTACCACACTCAATGCTTCACTTACGGCTTCATTATCTTTAAGTAGTCCTGCTTGAATCTTTTTAATATTATCATTGACCAC
>NZ_PDKN01000017.1 GCF_004116335.1 Candidatus Marinarcus aquaticus | reverse complement strand
GGTAACTCTGCGATTGCTTTATTACAAATTGCAGATAAATCAATGGCGGAACAATCAAACATTCTTGATACCGTTAAAGCCAAATTAATCCAAGCCAATACGGCTACTACGTCTAGTGCGGGTAGAAATGCTATTGCTGCGGATATTTCTAAATTAATGGCGCAATTTGATAATATTGCTAAATCAACCAACTATAATGGTACCGATTTGATTTCTACATCAGCAAGTGATTTGGATTTCCAAGTAGGTGAAGATTCAACCAACAATAAAATTACATTGACTGCGGTTAACTCTGAAGCAGCTGACTATACCAATATTGATGACTTAAACGGTATTACTACTATTGGTGCAGCATCTGCAGCAACATATCAAGGTCATGTTGATACAGCTATTGGTGAGCTGAATAAAAACAGAGGTTCAATCGGTTCTGTACAAAACCAAGTAGAGTCAGCAGTACGAAACTTAATGACTCAATCAACAAATGTAAAAGCGGCTGAAGCAATTATTCGAGACGTTGATTACGCGGAAGAATCTGCTAACTTCAACAAACAAAACATTATCTCGCAAGCGGGTGCTTATGCAATTGCACAATCTAACGCTGCACAACAAAATGTATTGAGATTATTACAATAGTAATAATCGGTAAAATAGTAACCCTTTGGGTTGCTATGTTGTACATTTCTGTGAAAACGTTCTTAGATTACTTCAGTAATCTTAAACTCATCAGTGGCCTTTAGGCTACTGAGCAGTTTAGCGTTTTATTTAAAGCATATTTTCAGATATGTTTTTAATAGAACGTCTTGACGTTTTATTAAGTGTAGGGGTCGATTGATTCCGAGAAGATAAACTCTTAGAGTTTAAGCTTCATGCTTGCTTCAAACAAGAAGGTATCCGGCGAAAACTTTTATGTTTTCAATGTGTCATAATTAAAAGGATTTATTATGAGAATTAATACTAACGTTGCATCTTTAAATGCACAAGAATCAGCATCTCTTACTAATAACAGAATGCAAAGTTCTTTAG
>NZ_PDKN01000016.1 GCF_004116335.1 Candidatus Marinarcus aquaticus | reverse complement strand
ATAATCTTTACAAACCGAACATGTACTTATGGAAACTTCGTTATGTTACCATTCTTTTTCTCTGAGTTAGAAAACGAATTCTAACTCTTTCTCTGAAAGGAGGTGATCCAACCGCAGGTTCTCCTACGGTTACCTTGTTACGACTTCACCCCAGTCGCTGAATCCACTGTGGAAGGTAGCTACTTTAGCATCCCCGCTTCGAATGAATTCAACTCCCATGGTGTGACGGGCGGTGAGTACAAGACCCGGGAACGTATTCACCGTAGCATTGCTGATCTACGATTACTAGCGATTCCAACTTCATGTAGTCGAGTTGCAGACTACAATCCGAACTGGGAGATATTTTTGAGATTTGCTCCACGTCACCGTATCGCTGCTCTTTGTATACCCCATTGTAGCACGTGTGTAGCCCTGGTCGTAAGGGCCATGATGACTTGACGTCGTCCTCACCTTCCTCCTACTTGCGTAGGCAGTCTGTCTAGAGTTCTCAGCCGAACTGTTAGCAACTAGACACGAGGGTTGCGCTCGTTGCGGGACTTAACCCAACATCTCACGACACGAGCTGACGACAGCCGTGCAGCACCTGTATGTAAGTTCTAGCAAGCTAGCACCAATCTATCTCTAGAAAGTTCTTACTATGTCAAGACCAGGTAAGGTTCTTCGCGTATCGTCGAATTAAACCACATGCTCCACCGCTTGTGCGGGTCCCCGTCTATTCCTTTGAGTTTTAATCTTGCGACCGTACTCCCCAGGCGGCACACTTAATGTGTTAACTGCATTACTGCCATGTCTAGCATGGCAACAACTAGTGTGCATCGTTTAGGGCGTGGACTACCAGGGTATCTAATCCTGTTTGCTCCCCACGCTTTCGCGTCTCAGCGTCAGTTATGTTCCAGTAGATCGCCTTCGCAATCGGTATTCCTTCTGATCTCTACGGATTTTACCCCTACACCAGAAATTCCATCTACCTCTCCCATACTCTAGATAGACAGTTTCAAAAGCAGTTCAATAGTTAAGCTATTGGATTTCACTTCTGACTTATCTATCCGCCTACACGCTCTTTACGCCCAGTGATTCCGAGTAACGCTTGCGCCCTCCGTATTACCGCGGCTGCTGGCACGGAGTTAGCCGGCGCTTATTCATAGGCTACCGTCATTATCTTGACCTATAAAAGGAGTTTACGCACCGAAATGTGTCATCCTCCACGCGGCGTTGCTGCATCAGGGTTTCCCCCATTGTGCAATATTCCCCACTGCTGCCTCCCGTAGGAGTCTGGACCGTGTCTCAGTTCCAGTGTGACTGATCATCCTCTCAAACCAGTTAGGCGTCATTGTCTTGGTGAGCCATTACCTCACCAACTAACTGATACCGTACAGGCCGATCCTAGAGCTATAAATATTTCCCTTGCATTCTTATGAATTAAAGGCATATGGGGTCTTAGCAGACGTTTCCATCTGTTATCCCCCTCTCTAGGGCACATTACCTATATATTACTCACCCGTGCGCCACTTAGCTGACAATTAAAGCAAGCTTTAATCCGTTCTCGTTCGACTTGCATGTGTTAAGCACGCCGCCAGCGTTCACTCTGAGCCAGGATCAAACTCTCCAAAAAAAAGTTTGAAACTGACAATTTTTGTATTTCTACAAAATTATCACTCATTGTAAAATAGCTTAGCTATTTCGTTATAGACGAAGAATTTGTATTCTTCATTTGTTTTTAAGTACATATTCGGTTTATAAAGATTATCTCTTCACAAACCTCTTCTTTTAAAGAACTCTTCAGACCAAAACTTTCTATCGTTCCTCTGAAATTGGACGGGAATTATAGACAAATTCTTACCCCTTGTCAAGGGTTTAATCTAAATATTGGCTTAAATTTT
>NZ_PDKN01000015.1 GCF_004116335.1 Candidatus Marinarcus aquaticus | reverse complement strand
CTAAAGAACTTTGCATTCTGTTATTAGTAAGAGATGCTGATTCTTGTGCATTTAAAGATGCAACGTTAGTATTAATTCTCATAATAAATCCTTTTAATTATGACACATTGAAAACGTAAAAGTTTTCGCCGGATACCTTCTTGTTTGAAGCAAGCATGAAGCTTAAACTCTAAGAGTTTATCTTCTCGGAATCAATCAATCCCTAATTTTTATAATTGAAGTATGACATACCATTTCTTAAATCTAGCTTATTTTTTGTATGGGAGAGTTTTTATTATTTGCACTGTATAATAACAGTAATAAAGGTAACAAAATGACAACAGCAGATGCACAACAACAACTTCAAGAGGTTTTAGTCAATACATATATTTCAAATTTGAGTTTCTTACGAGATACAGATCCTTCATTGTATGAAAAAGTTATAAGTTTCTCAACGATGATTGAACAAAATATTTACAAAGAGAGGTATCACTTAGAGTTTCTTCAAGATCAAGGCGAGTTTGATATTTATGATGAAAAGACAAACAGTTATGTCTATAGCAAAAAACCTAAACAAGTCAATCGAAACTATATTAACAGTATCGAGTTTAACAAAAAAGGCTCTATTTCTGTTTTTGAACCCGTTTTATATGAAAAGCAACCTGATGTGTATAAGTTAAAAATTAATAAAGAAGATATCCAAGATTACAGATTGGGTTTATTGAAACTTCATCAAGACATGAAACCTTATTTAGAAATACTCAACGCTGATATTCAAGATAAGAAAAAAAAGTATAAATATATGGATAAATTCATGTTTATTGGAACTCTTTTGGGACGACACATTCCCAGCATTGTTAATAAAATCAAATCCAAACACTATTTTGTACATGAACCCAATTTAGAGATATTCAGACTCTCGTTATTTGTATTGGATTACACAACTTTATTGGCACATAATGCCAATGTATTCTTCTCTGTTATGGATGAAGCGCATGTTTTTGAGAGTAAGTTATATGATTATTATAAGTTGAATACATGGGAAAACCATACCATTAAATTTCATACCACAGATTTTAATGTGGGGCAATCTTTTGAAAGTGTCATGAATGCGATGATTCCAGCAAAGCCAACTCTTTTTGGTTATAACATGATGCTTTATTGTGTTGCAAAACATTTTTCAAAAAGATTGAACCATTATAAATTTTTACATTTGCCATTGAAAAAACCGTTGAATATCTTTGAAAATAAACCAGTGCTGTATGTTTGTGCAGGCCCATCTTTAGAAGATAACATTGATTGGTTAAAAGAGAATAAAAACAGATTTGTGATTGTAACCATTGGAGCAGCCTATAAAAAACTTCTAAATGAAGATATTCTTCCTGATGTGATTATTACTCTGGATGCGAATTATGAGATCTTAAATAAATTACAATTTGATGAAGACAGCTGTAAAAAAATTCAAGATTGTATTATTTTTGCCTCTTCTTTCACCGATCAGAGAATACTGGAAAGATTTAATCATGAAAATATATATTTGTATGAAACCATGATTACGTTTTCAAAAAATAGTTTGCCTCTTAGAGGACACAGTGTTGGAGAAATGGGTTACAAGATTCTTTTAGATTTAGGAGTAAAAGAGCTTTACTTATTAGGAACAGATTTAGCCGTTCATCAAACAAAAGGGAGTTCTCACAGTTCAAGTGCCAGTAGCAAATCAAAAGAGTATGATCTGAATAATCTTATTTCAAGTGAAAAAACAAACAGTTTTAGTTTGACCAATGAATTGGTTAAAGTCAGAGGCAATATGCTTGATGAAGTCTATACAACCAGAGTTTTAAATACCTCCTTGATGGATTACAATAAAATGAGCAAACACTCTTGGCAAAATGTTTATAACTTATGTCATCATGGGGCATATATTAATAACACCATTCCCACAACCATCGAAAGTATTCAAAGTACAGAATTTCAGATCTTTAAAAATGATCAACTCACTTTTATAAAGCAATTACATGCGTGTATTGATGAAATTTGTATCAAAGAGATTTCAAAAGAAGATAGACTCTTTTTAAAAGAAATAACAAAAGCACAAGATGAACTTTTGTTGGAAATCAAGCAATGCAGTCAAAAAGAGTATGCCCATTATGAAGAGTTCAGAGAAGATTTTATCTCTTTATTTAGACATGTGCTGGATATTAAAGCAGAATTTAAAAATCAAACATTAAGCGCCATCACATCTTTGTTTTTTTCCATGTTTAATCCTTATATTGATTATGCCTTTAATGATCCAAAAGTAAAAGATGAAAAAAAGAGAGTAAATCAAATTGCAAAAGTATGGTTAGAGCAGTATCATACAGCCGTGAATGATTTAAATAATTATATGAAAAGTACGATAAACTAAGGTATAACGTATTAAGCAGTAGCTT
Organism: Candidatus Marinarcus aquaticus; assembly: GCF_004116335.1. Classification (NCBI taxonomy): domain Bacteria; kingdom Pseudomonadati; phylum Campylobacterota; class Epsilonproteobacteria; order Campylobacterales; family Arcobacteraceae; genus Candidatus Marinarcus; species Candidatus Marinarcus aquaticus. Next base: position 932 of record NZ_PDKN01000015.1, on the reverse strand, counting down.
TAAGCTACTGCTTTAAGGACTTAAGAGTCTTAATACGTTTCCAGGAACATTCTTGTTTAAGGCAAGCATGAAGCTTAAACTCTAAGAGTTTATCTTCTCGGAATCCCTTGACCCCTACATAGCAGTAGCGATGCTACTGCTTTAACGACTTATTGTAAAAGTCTCAATACATTTTCACAGAAACATTCTACGCAAATAAATTTGCTCAGACTAGATTACTTCGTTATTGAAGTAATCTAAGAACGTTTTCACAGAAATGTACAACATAGCAACCCAAAGGGTTACTATTTTACCGATTATTACTATTGTAATAATCTCAATACATTTTGTTGTGCAGCGTTAGATTGTGCAATTGCATAAGCACCCGCTTGCGAGATAATGTTTTGTTTGTTGAAGTTAGCAGATTCTTCCGCGTAATCAACGTCTCGAATAATTGCTTCAGCCGCTTTTACATTTGTTGCTTGAGTCATTAAGTTTCGTACTGCTGACTCTACTTGGTTTTGTACAGAACCGATTGAACCTCTGTTTTTATTCAGATCATCAATAGCACTATCTATAAGTGTTTGAGATGAAATTGCGCCCGCAGTAGAGATAGAAGTAATTGATTTTAGACCACCAATACTGTATGAAGCTGCATCTGAGTTAACGGCACTGAGTGTGATTTTATTGTTGGTTGAATCTTCACCCACTTGGAAATCTAAATCTGATGCTGACGAAGAGATCAAATCGGTACCATTATAGTTGGTTGATGTGGCAATATTATTAAACTGCGTCATTAATTTAGCAATATCCGCAGCAATAGCATTTCTACCCGCACTAGACGTAGTAGCCGTATTGGCTTGGATTAATTTGGCTTTAACGGTATCAAGAATGTTTGATTGTTCCGCCATTGATTTATCTGCAATTTGTAATAAAGCAATCGCAGAGTTACC
>NZ_PDKN01000014.1 GCF_004116335.1 Candidatus Marinarcus aquaticus | reverse complement strand
AGTTATTTAAAAATATAATGTTAAAAGTCTTTAGTTTTTCCAATGCGAATATGAGTAAAATCATATTTAAAATTGAAAACATAAAAACACAACTTTTTTATTGAATCTATTAGTAGATTTAATAAGATAGTAGCCAAGGAATAATTATCAAGGTAGGATAACGAGAGTTATCTTATAAAAAATAAAGCTATAAAGGGCTAATGGTGGATGCCTAGACTGTAAGAGGCGATGAAGGACGTACTAGACTGCGATAAGATTCGGGGAGCTGTCAAGAAGCTTTGATCCGGATATTTCCGAATGGGGCAACCCAGTATATAGAGATATATATTACCCTGCGGGGGGCGAACTAGGTGAAGTGAAACATCTCAGTAACCTAAGGAAGAGAAATCAAATGAGATTCCGTCAGTAGCGGCGAGCGAACGCGGACAAGGGCAAACCCTATGCTTGCATAGGGGGTTGTAGGACCATAACGTGAGACTTAAGAGAATAGAAGAAATACCTGGAAAGGTATAGCATAGAAGGTGATACTCCTGTATTTGAAATTTTCGAGAGCTCTAATGGATTCCTGAGTAGGTCGGAACACGTGGTATTTTGACTGAATCCGGGGGGACCACCCTCCAACCCTAAATACTACTTACAGATCGATAGTGAACAAGTACCGTGAGGGAAAGGTGAAAAGTACTCCAGCGAGGAGAGTGAAATAGAACCTGAAACCATTAGCTTACAATCATTCGGAGCCCTATGATTTATCAGGGTGACGGACTGCCTTTTGCATAATGAGCCTGCGAGTTGTGGTATCTGGCGAGGTTAAGCCAAGTGTGAAGCCGTAGCGAAAGCGAGTGTTAATAGCGCGAATTAGTCAGATGCTGCAGACCCGAAACGAAGTGATCTATCCATGAGCAGGTTGAAGCTGGTGTAAGAGCCAGTGGAGGACCGAACCGGTGGGCGTTGAAAAGTCCTCGGATGACTTGTGGATAGGGGTGAAAGGCCAATCAAACTTCGTGATAGCTGGTTCTCTCCGAAATATATTTAGGTATAGCGTTGTGTCGTAGCATATGGGGGTAGAGCACTGATTGGGCTAGGGCTGCTTACCGCGGTACCAAACCCTGTCAAACTCCGAATACCATATGTGTAATCACAGCAGTCAGGCGTAGGGTGATAAAATCCTATGTCGAGAGGGGAACAACCCAGACTAACAGCTAAGGTCCCTAAGTTACATCTAAGTGGAAAACGATGTGGAGTTACTGTGACAACCAGGAGGTTGGCTTAGAAGCAGCCATCCTTTAAAGAAAGCGTAACAGCTCACTGGTCTAGTGATTCTGCGCGGAAAATATAACGGGGCTAAGATGTACACCGAAGCTTTAGACTCAGATTTATCTGAGTGGTAGGAGAGCGTTCTATTCAGCGTTGAAGGTATACCGACGAGGAGTGCTGGAGCGGATAGAAGTGAGCATGCAGGCATGAGTAGCGAGAAAAGAGGTGAGAATCCTCTTCGCCGAAAACCCAAGGTTTCCTACGCGATGCTCGTCATCGTAGGGTTAGTCGGGACCTAAGTCGAGTCCGAAAGGGGTAGACGATGGCAAATTGATTAATATTTCAATACCAACAAATAAGCGCGATGTGGGGACGCATAGAGTTAATCGAGCTCACTGATGGAATAGTGGGTCGAAGGACGTAGGTTGTTACTTAGGCAAATCCGGGTAACACGAGACCGAGATCTTACAGGCCGAACAATCTTTTCGAAGAGCGTTTGGAATCGATGATACTGTCGTGCCAAGAAAAGCCACTAAGTTTATTATTTGTTGCCCGTACCGTAAACCGACACAGGTGGGTGGGATGAGTATTCTAAGGCGCGTGGAAGAACCCTGGTTAAGGAACTCTGCAAACTAGCACCGTATCTTCGGTATAAGGTGTGCCTACTTCTGTATAGAGATTTACTCTCAAAAGCGGAAGAGGTTGCAACAAAGAGTCCCTCCCGACTGTTTACCAAAAACACAGCACTTTGCTAACACGTAAGTGGATGTATAAGGTGTGACGCCTGCCCGGTGCTCGAAGGTTAACTGATGATGTTAGCGTAAGCGAAGCATTTGATTGAAGCCCGAGTAAACGGCGGCCGTAACTATAACGGTCCTAAGGTAGCGAAATTCCTTGTCGGTTAAATACCGACCTGCATGAATGGCGTAACGAGATGGGAGCTGTCTCAACCAGGGATCCAGTGAAATTGTAGTGGAGGTGAAAATTCCTCCTACCCGCGGAAAGACGGAAAGACCCCGTGCACCTTTACTACAGCTTGACACTGTAGCTTGGATATTCATGTGCAGGATAGGTGGGAGGCTTTGATTACTAGACGCCAGTAGAGTATGAGCCATCCTTGAGATACCACCCTTGAATATTTGAGTTACTAACTGCGATAGGTTATCCCTATTCAGGACAATGTCTGGTGGGTAGTTTGACTGGGGCGGTCGCCTCCTAAAAAGTAACGGAGGCTTACAAAGGTTAGTTCATGGCGGATGGAAATCGCCAGTTGAGTATAATGGCATAAACTAGCTTGACTGTGAGAGAGACAACTCGAGCAGAGACGAAAGTCGGTCATAGTGATCCGGTGGTTCTGTGTGGAAGGGCCATCGCTCAAAGGATAAAAGGTACGCCGGGGATAACAGGCTGATCTCCCCCAAGAGCTCACATCGACGGGGAGGTTTGGCACCTCGATGTCGGCTCATCGCATCCTGGGGCTGGAGCAGGTCCCAAGGGTATGGCTGTTCGCCATTTAAAGCGGTACGCGAGCTGGGTTCAGAACGTCGTGAGACAGTTCGGTCCCTATCTTCCGTGGGCGTAGGAAAGTTGAAGAGATTTGTCCCTAGTACGAGAGGACCGGGATGAACGTACCACTAGTGTACCAATTGTTCTGCCAAGAGCATCGTTGGGTAGCTACGTACGGATGTGATAAGAGCTGAAAGCATCTAAGCTCGAAGCCAACTCTAAGATGAACTTTCCCTGAAGATCCCAGCAAGACTAGCTGGTTGATAGGCTGGATGTGTAAGCGTTGTAAGGCGTTTAGCTGACCAGTACTAATAGATCGTTCGGCTTTTTTTAAACTATTTCTTGGTTTACTATCTTATTAAATCTATAAGATTTAATGTGTTACAAAGACATTAACATTATAACTTTACTCTAACCCAAGTTGAGTACAGAGCAAACTGCTACAGTTTGTTTGATACTCAATTTGCTGGTGGCTATAGAGAAGTGGAAATACCCAGCTCCATTCCGAACCTGGAAGTCAAGCACTTCATCGCTGATAATACTGCACCTTTCAGGTGTGGAAACGTAAGCCGCTGCCAGCTTTGAGTATTT
>NZ_PDKN01000013.1 GCF_004116335.1 Candidatus Marinarcus aquaticus | reverse complement strand
GGTAACTCTGCGATTGCTTTATTACAAATTGCAGATAAATCAATGGCGGAACAATCAAACATTCTTGATACCGTTAAAGCCAAATTAATCCAAGCCAATACGGCTACTACGTCTAGTGCGGGTAGAACGGCGATTGCAGCAGATATTGATAAATTATTAACACAACTTGATAATATTGCAAAATCAACCAATTATAATGGTACGCAATTGATTTCAGATACAGCAGGTACAGGTACTGCAACGGCCATGACATTCCAAGTGGGTGAAGATTCAACCAATAATGCAATCAGTACAACGGCTATTCAAGCCAATACTACAGGCTTATCATTGACTGGTTTAACGGCTCTTACTGGAGCTGGAAATATCACCGCAGCACAAGCGTCATCAGCACAATCAGGAATTGATGATGCAATTACAACACTGAACCAATACCGAAGTGCAGTGGGTTCTGTACAAAACCAAGTAGAGTCAGCAGTACGAAACTTAATGACTCAAGCAACAAATGTAAAAGCGGCTGAAGCAATTATTCGAGACGTTGATTACGCGGAAGAATCTGCTAACTTCAACAAACAAAACATTATCTCGCAAGCGGGTGCTTATGCAATTGCACAATCTAACGCTGCACAACAAAACGTTCTTAGATTACTTCAATAACGAAGTAATCTAGTCTGAGCAAATTTATTTGCGTAGAATGTTTCTGTGAAAACGTTCTTAGATTACTTCAATAACGAAATAATCTAGTTCAAGCACTTTATTTTCTTTTATGAAGCCCAAGGGTTATCCACCTTGGGCTTTTTTATATTTCTATATTGTCGTTTGGATGGTTTTGTACGTAGAGAGCTTTCTCTTTTTCATAGACCAAATTAATCCACTCTTCCCAGTTCTCCCAATCATCTCTGTCATAATCAAAGTAGTGAAAAAGTGCATTGGCCCACCCTTGATCGTCTTGATATTTTTCATACGATTTGTTAAGGGTTTTATACTTTTGCCAAAGTTTCGTTTCAACCAATACGCTTCCAAACTCTTCACTGATGACTTCCATATCATCTTCTGTTAAATCTTTAAGCATTCGCAGTTGTTTTAATGTCTGTTTAGTCAAAGACATAATGGTTAAAATCCTCGTAAAGTAATACCTAAAAACAGTGCTCCTAAACCAAATAGAATGTTGATAGGTATAAGGTAGTTTGCTATAGTCAGAAGGAATGCTTTTGCACTTTTATAATCTTCTTTGTTAAAAGCTTTAAAAGCATTGACATGTTTGATGTAAATGAGTATAAACACCAATGTCATCATTGTCCAAATTCCCTCTTTTAAATAGACTGCAGAGGCTAAGTTCAAGACTTTAAAATCAACAGCTAAAACCATAATCAGTGCAGTTACCAATAAAAGTACAATAGAAGGAATCACGAGTTTAAAAAAGTATTTGAGGTTAAAAAGTGTTGTTCGTAATTTTATAGGAGCATCTTCGATACCTTGGACGGAGTAATGCACAGCCAATCGAATGGCAATCATTCCTCCCAACCAAATAATGGCACTTAAAACGTGTAGAAATATGATGAATGAAGCGTAGTGACTGAATAAGTACGTGCTTAATTCTTTCAAATATTCTCCTTTGCATATTGAAGCGCAGCAGTTTTTGCCTCTTCTATTTTAGTGACATCTTTCCCACCTGCTTGGGCAAAATCTGGACGACCACCACCGCCACCACCAACGATGGGTGCAATATTTTTAATCCAGTCACCTGCTTTAATATTACTGTTTTTACTTCCAGCAACCATTAAAACTTTATCGCCTTTTGCTTGAAGTAACAGTGCAGCAACTTTCTCGTTGCCATTTTTTAAATCATCAACGATTTTTTTAATATCCCCAGTTTGAACAACATCTACAACGACTTTTACGCCATCAATAAGCTCTTCTGAAATAGGAGTAGAAACAGCATTTTGAGCCTCTTGTAACTCTTTTTTAAGCTCTTTGATTTGCTCTTTAAGTTTGGTAATACCTAAAATAGGGTCACTGTTTTTAACTTCATTTTGTACTTGATTAAGAAGTTGAATGTTTCCTTTTGCATAGTTAATAGCACTCAGACCACATACTGCTTCAATTCTTCTCACTCCTGCACTCACTCCTGACTCTTTTGTAATAAAGAAGCTTCCAATATCTGCACTGTTTTTAACGTGTGTTCCACCACAAAATTCCACTGAAACATCATTGAAACTTACAACTCGTACAGTATCACCATATTTTTCACCAAACATGGCAATGGCACCTTTTTGTTTCGCTTCATCAATGGGTAACTCTTCTACATTTCCAGACAGACCTCTTGAAATCATAGAGTTGACCAAATCTTCAACTTCGTTGATTTGTTCAGGGCTCATTGCTTTTGGATAGGTAAAATCAAATCGTAATCGTGAAGCATCATTGAGGGATCCTGCTTGTGAAACCGTGTCACCTAAAACCATTTTAAGGGCACTTTGTAAAAGGTGTGTAGCACTGTGGTGTTTTGCAATCTCGTATCGGTTAACAACCACACCCACAACCTCTTCATCTTTATCTAATGTGTTGTGTTCTACTTTGACTTTTGAAAGATTTAAATCAAAGAATTTTTGTGTATCTAAGACTTCGGCGATATGGCTGTTATCTTCAATGATTCCAATATCTCCTGCTTGCCCACCAGATTGTGCATAAAATGGCGATTGCTCAAGCATCACCCATCCGGTAGTTCCTTGTGCAAGTTGAGATACTTCATTGAACTCTTCATCCAATAACGCCACAATTTTTGTTTTAAATGAAGTGTTTTCATATCCCACAAATTCATTTTTCCCATATTTTTCAAGCAGTTGATTAAAGTCACCCGATGCAGCTGCATCACCGCTTCCTTTCCATGCTGCTTTGGCTTTACTTTTTTGCTTACTCATCAAGGCATCAAAGGTGTCAATGTCCACATCTAAATTCAAGTTCCGTAACATGTCTTGAGTTAAGTCCAATGGGAATCCAAAAGTATCATAGAGTTTAAATGCCACTTCACCACTGAAGATGGTTTTTGTATTTTTTAACTCTTCATTAAACAGGCTCATCCCTGAATCAATCGTTTTAAAGAATCGGTCTTCTTCTAGTGTGATTTGCTCTTTGATGTATTCCGCTTTTTCAGCTAACTCTGTATAATGACCACCCATCATTGAAACAAGTTGGTCAACCAATTTAGCCATAAATGGTTTTCTAAATCCTAAAAGGTATCCATGTCGAACGGCACGTCGTAAGATTCTTCTTAGAACATATCCCCGTCCCTCTTTATCAAATAAGATTCCATGAGAAATCATAAAGCTCACAGCTCGTAAATGGTCAGCAATAACACGGTAGCTTCCAATGGTTTCAGATGTTGTTTTTTTACCAGCAAGCTCTTCTACTTTTTTAATAAGCGGGGCAAACATTGATGAATCGAAGTTATTAAACTTTCCTTCTTTAATCGCAATCACACGCTCTAATCCCATACCCGTATCAATAGATGGTTTTGGTAGTGGGTTTAAGTTTCCTTGTGCGTCTCGATCGTATTGCATGAATACAAGGTTCCAAATCTCTAAGAATCGATCCCCTTCACCACCCATTTTATCTTCAGGTCCATTGAAGTGCTCTTCCCCTTGGTCATAAAAAATTTCACTGCACGGTCCACATGCACCTGTATCTCCCATTGACCAGAAGTTGTCTTTATCTCCAAACCGCATGATTCGCCCAGAGTCAATGTGTTGTTTCCACAGTTCATACGCTTCATCATCACTGTCATGAATCGTTACCCACAGTTTTTCAACGGGTAAGGCAAGGTTTTGTGTTACAAATTCCCACGCATGAGCAATCGCATCCTCTTTAAAATAATCACCAAACGAGAAGTTTCCTAACATCTCAAACAGAGTGTGGTGACGAGCGGTGTAACCTACATTTTCTAAGTCGTTGTGTTTCCCACCTGCACGTACACATAGTTGACAACTGGTTGCTTTTGGATTGTGGGGCTTTGGTACGGCGCCTGTAAATACATCTTTAAATTGTACCATTCCCGCATTGGTAAACAGTAGAGTTGGATCATCAGGGACCAATGACATACTGTCATAAATATCGTGCCCTTTGCTTTGAAAAAACTCTAAAAACTCTTTTCTAATATCCATCTGAAATTCCATTATGTGTTAATTTTTTACGATTGTATCGAAAAAAACTTTTATACAAGATTAGTAAATATGATGCTTTAAGTTTAGGATTGTATAATTTATCATTATTTAAAATAAAAGGAAATCGAATGGGTAAATATGTAGATTTAACACCTGCAAATTTTGAGTCAGTGACATCAAATGGTATTTCTCTAGTTGACTTCTGGGCACCTTGGTGTGGGCCTTGTAGAATGATTGCGCCAGTAATTGAAGAGTTAGCCCAAGAGTTTGAAGGAAAAGCAAATATTTGTAAAGTGAATACCGATGAAGAACAAGATTTAGCTGTAAAACATGGTATTCGTTCAATTCCAACTATCATTTTCATGAAAGATGGTGAGGTGGTTGATACGATGATTGGTGCTTCTTCTAAACAAGCTTTAGCGGATAAAATCAACTCACTGCTTTAAAATAAATCAGAGAATTTCTCTGGTTTATACCACCTCCCCACCTTACGACCCCTCTGTAATTTTTTCAAGTGAATTTAAACTTAACATATAAAGTTAACTTATTTTAATTAATCTTGCACTTAATAAAATTTGAGTAATATTATGCCTTTATAAATATGAACGATTAATAGAAAATGAAACTGAGATGTTTAGAGAGCATAAACATTATTGAAACAAAGGAAAACGGATGTTAGACTTAGCGATAATAGGGGGAGGGCCAGCTGGATTAACAGCAGGTTTGTACGCGACACGAGGTGGATTAAAGAGTGTAACCATGTTTGAAATGGGGATGCCAGGTGGACAAATCACAGGC
>NZ_PDKN01000012.1 GCF_004116335.1 Candidatus Marinarcus aquaticus | reverse complement strand
CTAAAGAACTTTGCATTCTGTTATTAGTAAGAGATGCTGATTCTTGTGCATTTAAAGATGCAACGTTAGTATTAATTCTCATAATAAATCCTTTTAATTATGACACATTGAAAACGTAAAAGTTTTCGCCGGATACCTTCTTGTTTGAAGCAAGCATGAAGCTTAAACTCTAAGAGTTTATCTTCTCGGAACCAATTGGCCCCTACTAATCCATAATAGAAGTATCACATACCATTTCTTATTTTTAGCTTAAATTTTGATATTTTCAAAGAAGTTTTTTAATGTTTGAAGTGTGAGGTTGAGTTTATAGACAATAAAAAAGCCTCCTGCACAATAATGCAGAAGGCTAAAAGGGTTGAGTAGATATTGATAAAATGGTTATTGAAGAAGTCTAAGCACGTTTTGTTGTACTTGATTTGCTTGACTCAATGCAAATGCTCCTGCTTGAGAGATGATGTTACTTTTGTTGAAGTTTGCACTCTCTTCAGCATAATCAACATCTCGAATAATGGATTCTGCTGCTTTTATATTTGTCTCTTGCGTCATAAGGTTTCTAACTGCAGATTCAATTTGATTTTGAATCGACCCGATCGCTCCTCGGTAGGTATTCAGTGTGGTAATAGCTGTATCAACTGTACCTTGTGCAGTTGCAGCAGATGCTGCTGTCATGGTAGTGACACTTGTATACGCATTCAGACTTAACGCTGTTGTATTTGAGTTAATCGCCGTCGTTTGAATCATATTGGCAGTTGCATTCTCTCCAATTTGGAAGTTTAATGCTGGAGCAGAACTGGTTCCTGCAGCATTTGAAATAAGCTGTGTTCCATTATAGTTGGTTGATTTTGAAATGTTATCAAGTTGTGTCAACAGTTTAGAGATATCTAAAGCAATTGATGCTCTACCCGCACTAGACGTAGTAGCCGTATTGGCTTGGATCAATTTGGCTTTTACTGTATCAAGAATGTTTGATTGTTCCGCCATTGATTTATCTGCAATTTGTAATAAAGCAACTGCAGAGTTACCATTATCAATACCTTGTCGAACTGAAGTTGCTTGAGTTCTTAATTTATCCGCAATAGCAAGACCTGATGCATCATCCGCTGCTTTGTTGATTCTAAGACCTGAGCTCAGTTTTTCCAGTGACTCATTGAGTGCAATGTTCGTATTGTTGTTTGATTCTTGTGCATTTAAAGATGCAATATTTGTATTAATTCTCATCTTGTACCCTTTTCTTATTTTATACTTATAGAGTAACCTATATTAAAGTATGATGTCAAACCAAACAGAGTGCATTTTAATGAAAAATATAACCTTTTTTAAAAAAAAATAATGAATAAAGCTAAATTTAAGAAATGTTGCTTAAAAGAGCTTTATTTGTTATACATTTTACTTTAGTTTTAAAATGACACCGCACTCAATATGTTGTGTGTATGCAAATTGATCAAAAAGTGCAAAATGTTCTACAGTATGACTTTGAGTAATATGTTCTAAATCTCGAGCCAATGTCTCTGGGTTACAAGAAATATAAATAATCTGTTCGTAATCACACACAAGTTTTCTGGTTAAATCATCCAGTCCGGCTCTTGGTGGATCCACAAAAATAGTTGAGAAGTGATACTCTTTTAAATTTATTTCTTTTAATCGATTGAATTCTCGCACTTCATTGAGTGCATCTACAAACTCTTCTGCACTCATACGAATAAAGTCAATATTATTGATATTATTTAGCTCACAATTACGTTTGGCAGATTTAATTGATGTTTTTGAAATTTCTGTGGCTAAGACTTTGTTGAACTTTTTTGAAAGAGGAATGGTAAAATTTCCTCCTCCACAATAGAGTTCACACAAGTCCTCTTTCGCATCCATATGGTTTAAAACCCACTCAATCATCTGTATATTCACACCTGTATTGGGTTGAGTAAAGCCACCCTCTTTGTATTCAAAATAGAAAGGATCCTTATTAATAGTGAGTTCTTCTTGGATATAGTCTTGGCTGAGAACAATTTTTTGTTTACGTGCTCGTCCGATGACCTTTATAGCTAAACTCTTTTCTAAAAGGCGAGCTGCAAGTTCCCAAGCTTCATCCAACTTTCGATGGTAAATAAGGGTCACTAACATATCCTGTGTAGTAGAAGATAAAAACTCCACTGCAAAGAGTCTGTTTTTTAGTTCATCACTGTTTTGAATGGCATCTAACAGTTGTGGCATAAGCAGGTCAATATCATTGTAAATAATTTCACAGGAGTCAATTTCAAGTGCTTTTTTATTAAAATCGTTCATGGCGTACGAAAGAGTTGGGTTATTATGTTCATCAAAGTTTTTCCAGATTCGAAACTCTGCTCGGTTTCTAAAGTGGCTATCATTGCTCTTAATGATGTCAAAATCACTTGTTGTAAATGCTTTAAAACGCTCTTTCTCTCTTTGAATTTTATGGTTCAGTTGCTCTTCATACGAGAAGTTATGAAGCGTACAACTTCCACACTCTCCAAAATATTTACAATTCATATACGTAATACTCCTAATTTAATTTGATATTATATTAAAAGCAATATAATACCCTCATGAAAACATCATGGCAAGACCAACTACACAACCTTTTAAATTGTGATTTAAAAACACTCTACCCACTCGCACGTTCATTAAAACGAAAACTCTACTTTTATGTAGGACCAACCAACAGTGGAAAGACGTATTCTGCAATGAGTGAGCTTAAAAGCGCCGATTGTGGTATTTATTTAGCACCTTTAAGACTGCTTGCATTAGAAGGGTATGAGAGTTTAAAAGAGGCAAATATTCCTGTCTCTTTGGTCACAGGAGAAGAACAACATTTTGATGAAGAAGCAGCGCATGTATGCTCCACCATTGAGATGATTGATTTTAACATGGATGTGGATGTTGCCATTATTGATGAAGTACAAATGCTTGACGATATTGACCGCGGTTGGGCATGGGTCAATGCTATTATTGGTACACCTGCAAACAAAGTCATTATGACAGGCAGTGTCAATGCTTTGGATGCAGTTAAAAAGATTGCTGAGTATTTAGGTGAAGAACTTGAAATTGTACGATTTAAAAGAAAGAATCCATTAGAAGTACTTGACAAACCCATAAATTTAAGAGATTTACAACCAGGTACAGCATTGATTGCTTTTAGTCGAAAAAATGTATTGATGTATAAAGAACGTCTTCAAAAGTATCACAAAGTCTCGGTGATTTATGGAAATCTCTCTCCGGAAGTCAGACGGGATGAAGCACGTCGTTTCAGAGATAAAGAGACCGATATTCTTATAGCCACGGATGCCATTGCCATGGGCTTAAACCTGCCTATTAAAACAATTTTGTTTACCACGTGTGAGAAGTTTGATGGGGTGCAACGACGATTAATCAGTCCCAGTGAAATCATTCAAATATCAGGACGTGCAGGACGATATGGTCATCATGAAAAAGGACATATTGGAGCACTCAATAAAAAGACCTTAGCACAAGTTCAAAAGCTGTTTGAAACCCCTGTAAGTACTATAAAACCACCTTTTAAAGTCAAAGCCAGTGCCGAGCAAATTGAAGCCATTGCGTCACACTTGCAAACCACAAGTTTAAGTAAAGTGTTGAAGTTTTTTAAACGCAATATGAGTTTCAGTGGGCCTTTTGTGGCTGCCAATATTGCTTCAATGATTGAGGCTTCAAGCATTGTGGATACTAAGTTTAATTTAAAACTTCAAGATAAATATATGCTCTCCCAAGCACCCATGACCACAAAGTCAACCATCATCAAACAAGCGTATGAAGCCTATATTGCTGCTGTGTTAAAGTCACGAGTGGTGCGATACAAACCCTCAATTACGGTTCCTAAAGTAGCCAAAACGCAAAAAGATTTATTGCTGGTTGAAGATGAAGTGAAAAAAATCTCACTGTATTTATGGCTTTCATATAAATTGCCCAATTTATTCCCCGATGAAAATAAAGCTCGTATGACCCGAGATGCATTAAATACCTTCATTGAAAACTCACTTAAAAGTAATGTAAAACTTGCTTCTGAAAACAGAGAATTTCAATCTAAAAAACGATTTCCTAAAAGAAACAGTAAAGCGCGTGGCAACAGAGAAAAAAGCCGAGGAAACAGGAAATTTAATTCATAGTTTGTTATACTATTAAGCTATAATAAACCAAGGACATCGATGCTGCACTTTATTAAGTCAACGATTAAAAATAAAGCTTTATTTAACGAACTTATTAAAGAACTCAATAGAAACATTCTCGATGAGAAAAAAGTGGTTAAACTCATCAAAAACAAAGAGATCAATATCAATCAACTTGACGATAAAGGTCGAACACTTCTTTTTGACTTGGTTAAAAAACGAAAAACGGAATCCATTAAACTGCTTTTAAAACATGGCTTAAAACTTGAAATTGAAGACATTTACGGGAAAACAGTGATGAATGAAGCCATTGATAACAACGATGGTGTGATGGTTCGTTTCTTATTGGACATGGGATTCAGTCTTAATTACATTAATAAATCACGACGAAGTATTGTACAAGACATTGCACTTGAAGGCAAACACAAACTCTTTGAAATTTTTATTGTCCGAGAGGCTGATTTACTTCATAAAGACAGCTATAATCGAAATGTGCTCTTTGATGCCATTGAAGGTGAGAGTTTTGAAATTGTTGAAGAGATTGTCAACAATGTACCACCTGAAGAGTTAAACGTTTGTGATAATGAAGGTCAGAGTGCCCTTTTTAATGCGGTACTTAAAGAGGACTCGAGGCTGGCGATATATCTAATCAAACATGGGATTGATGTCAATATCGTCAATTTTGAAGGCAGAAATGCTCTTTTTAATGCTGTGTTATTGGGTGCAGACAATTTAGAAATTATTGAAAAGATGATTCGAAAAGGGATCGATTTATCGTGCAGCGATAACAATGGTTTTAATGTGGTCAATGAGATTTTAATGATTTACAAAATGGTGAAAAAACCCATTGATGATGACGAAACCAAAAGTAAATATCGACTGGTCAAACCTTCACGAAACTACTTGAAACTGATGACCATTATGATGCAGTATGATCTGCCCATTAATGAACCACAAAAAAATGGCAAGTCATTGCTTTATAATGAAGTGATGAAAAAGAGCGTGGTAACCATTGAATTTTTACTTAAAGCGGGAGCTTCTTTGAATGTGCCCAATGAAGAGGGACAAACCGTACTTTTTTCAGTCCTTTATGGTGGGGTAAGCAACATCAGAATGATTGAGTACTTAATCGAACATGGGGCAGATATTGAGCATCGTGATTATGAAGAGCGGACGGTCATTGATGAGATGGTGGACATCATTTTAATCCAACAAAACTATAAACGACCCGAACATCGACGTTTTTTGGATATTAAACAAGAAGAACCCTATTTTGGCGTTTTGAAACGTCTGTTAGCGTATCGACCGCACATAAACAAACCCAAAAGCAATGGGCAAACGATTATTTATGAGCTTGTCAATTACAATGACTTTGAACTGCTCAAACTCTTTTTAAATTATGATATCAATTTGCACATCACGGATGATGAACAGAAAACACCACTTTGTGTGATGATTGAGAATGGTTTGAAACTGACCAATCCGCAAGAGAGAGAGGATTTTATAAAGCGTTTAAGTTTTTTATTGAAGTATCGAGTCAATGTTAACGCTGCAGATAAAGATGGCAGAACGGTGCTTCACAAAGCAGTCATTGCCAATGATTTAGAAGTGATTGAAAAACTCATTGCTTCAAAAAAAGTCGATTTACACATCAAAGATAAGCAAGGAAGAACCGCCCTTCACCATACTCAATGGAGAGGCAATACTAAAATTGCACGTCTGTTAATTGCCACTGGAGCACATGTAAATGAACCCGATGGGGCAGGGTATACGCTTTTAAATTATGCGGCTATTTTAGGACATTTGAATTTGGTGCAAGTGCTGATTTCTTATGGTGTTTTGATGTATAATAAAAATAAAAAAAGTAAGTCCGTCACGCAATTTTTTATTAAAAATGAGTCCAATTTGGACAAACTGTTACACAACAGTATCACCGATGTGAAGATGCAACATGCCATTGCACAAGTGGTGAAAAATTTAAAAAAAGAGATACACGAAGTTTAGGGAAGGTCTATGAAAAAAAATTTATCAATTATTATTTTAGCTGCAGGTGCAGGAACACGAATGAAATCAACAACACCAAAAGTGTTGCATACGATTTCGGGTAAACCAATGTTGTATTACTCTATTTTAGAGTCACTCAAATTAAGCGATGACATCACCGTGGTGATTTATCATCAAGCTCAAAGAGTACAAAGCAGCATGGAACAATTTTTTCAAAAAGAGCTTGAAACAGGACAACTGAAATTTGTAGTACAAGACCATGAAAACTATCCAGGAACGGGTGGGGCAGTGATGAATATCACTCCTACACATGAAAAGACGTTGGTACTTAATGCCGACATGCCATTGATTCAAGCAAGTGAGTTGGAGAAGTTTGATATTGATGCTACCATTGTAATGTCTGTTTTAGAACTTGATAGTGCGGATGGTTATGGTCGAGTGGTTGTTGAAAATGGCAACGTTGTAAAAATCGTAGAACAAAAAGATGCCAATGAACAAGAATTGGCCATCACAACTGCCAATGCAGGTATTTATCAGTTTGATACACAATTTTTACTCGAACACTTGCCAAAACTTAACAACAACAATGCTCAAAAAGAGTACTACATCACCGACTTAGTGGAAATGGCAATCAATCAAGGTTTGAGTTTGAAACCATTGGCTGTGAGTGTTGAGAACTTTAAAGGGGTGAATTCCAAAGTAGAACTCTCCCAAGCAGAAGTCATTCATCAAAACAGAATCAAAGAGGCCTTTTTAAAGCAAGGTGTAATCATGCGACTGCCTGATACCATCTATATTGAGTATGGGGTTCAAATTGAGGGTGAATCGATTTTAGAAAATGGCGTAACTCTTTTAGGTAACAGCAAATTGATTAATGCGCACATTAAAACTAACAGTGTGGTTGAAGACTCTGTTGTAGAAGATTCAGATGTGGGACCAATGGGACGCGTTCGACCAGGAAGTGTTCTTAAAGATACGCACATTGGAAACTTTGTAGAGACCAAAAAAGCGAAACTCACAGGGGTCAAAGCAGGCCATTTAAGCTATTTGGGTGATTGTGAAATTGATGAGGGTACGAATATTGGCTGTGGAACCATCACGTGCAACTATGATGGTATGAATAAACATCAAACCATCATTGGGAAAAATGTATTTGTAGGAAGTGATACGCAACTCGTAGCTCCAGTGACCATAGAAGATGATGTGATTATTGCTGCAGGAAGTACCATCACAAAAAATATTTCAAAGGGTTCTTTAGCAATTACAAGAGCTCCTTTGAAAGTCATCAAAGACTATTTTTACAAGTTTTTCAATAAATAAAAAAGGAGAGTCATGCATGCAGAACTTTTAAACAACAAAAAGATACTCGTCGCGGTGACAGGTTCTATTGCGGTGTATAAAACACTGGAACTTATACGTCTGTATGTGAAAGCAGGGGCCCAAGTTCGTGTGATTATGACTCAAAGTGCACAACGTTTTATTTCAGCATTGACCTTTGAAACTATCTCGCAACACACTGTCTTAACAGAAGAGAGTGAGTGTTGGGACAAAGACTCTATTTATAATCACATCGCCATAGGAAAGTGGGCCGATATTTTCGTCATAGCTCCTGCAAGTGTGAATACCATTAATAAACTGCGACATGGCATTGCCGATAATCTGCTCACACAAACAGCGATTGCCTACCCTCAAAGAAAACTGCTTTGCCCCGCAGCCAATACTAATATGTTGCACAATGCCATCACTCAAGAGAGTTTAGAAATTCTTCAAAAAAGCAACTACGTGATGGTCGAACCCGTTTCAAAAGAGTTGGCATGCCGAGATATCGGCAATGGGGCGATGAGTGACGTGGAAGATATCTTTTATGCCACTGCACGCGAGTTGTTACAAGAGCAGTATTGGAGCAATCGTGAGGTTGTGTTAAGTGGCGGTGGAACGATTGAGAAACTGGATGATGTACGTTATATCAGTAATTTCTCTTCAGGAAAAATGGCTTCAAGTTTGGCTTTGGCATTCTACTTAAAAGGGGCAAATGTGCGTTTGGTGTCTACTCGAGGGCATGAAAATTTGCCTAAAACAATGCATGTTGTTCCTGTGCAAAGCAGTGAAGAGATGTATGAACATCTTCAAGAAAACGTGCACAAAGCTAAAAAAAACAGTCCAAAAACACCCTATTTGTTTATGGTAGCAGCTGTGAGTGATTATGTGCCTGAAAATGTGCAAGAGGGAAAACTCAAAAAAGAGTTTTTGGGAACGTTGTGGAAAATAGAGTTGAAACAGAACATGGATATCTTGCACTCTTTGGATAAAAAAGATGTGATTTCTGTTGGTTTTAAAGCAGAGATGGATGAATTGGTAGCTTCAAGTAATGCTAAAAATATGTTGAGTAAAAAAGAGTTGGATGTTGTGTGTTTAAATGTACTGAATGACTCAAAGAGTTTTGGATCGACTCAAAATAGCATTGAACTCTATTGTAAAAACAAAGAAGAGGCTGTAAGTTTTTCAGGAGAGAAATTGCAACTCTCTTTAGCATTAGCAACGCATTTGCAAAAGGAATTCAGTGAGCAGTAACAATAACTTTCCTCAACACATTGCCATCATTATGGATGGAAATGGGCGTTGGGCCAAAGAGCGAAATTTAAAACGAACAGCAGGACATGAAGAGGGTGCAAAAGTGGTGCGTGAAATCACACAACACTGTGCTGCTTTAGGTGTGAAGTATTTAACTTTGTACGCTTTTTCTACGGAGAATTGGAATCGTCCTAAACTGGAAGTAGAGTTTTTGATGAAACTTTTGGAGAAGTATCTTAAAAGTGAATTGGATATCTATATGCAAAATGATATTCGATTCAGAGCCATTGGGGATATGAGTAAATTCTCAAAATCGTTGCAAAAGCAGATTGCACTCACCGAATCAACAACGGCAAAAAACAAAGGTTTAACCCAAGTGTTGGCGTTGAACTATGGAAGCCAAGATGAAATCACACGAGCAGTGAAAAGACTCACTCAAAAAGGCTTGGAGATAAGCCAAGAGAACATTGAAGCGTGTTTGGATACAGCAGGTTTTCCTGATGTGGATATTCTGATTCGCACAAGTGGTGAAGTGCGTATTTCAAACTTTATGTTGTGGCAGTGCGCATATGCTGAGATGTTTTTTGTACAAAAATTTTGGCCCAATTTCACAAAATATGACTTAGATGACATCATTGATGATTTTATAAAAAGAGAGCGGCGTTTTGGTGGAGTATGAGGCACTTATTATTGCATTTATAGTAGGCGCTTGTATGGGCTCTTTTTTAAATGTATTGATTGTGCGTCTCCCTTTAAACCTCTCTATATTAACCTCTTCAAACTGTCCTTCATGCCATACTAAAATACGATGGTATGAAAACATTCCCTTTATCTCTTTTGTTTTTTTAAGAGGTCACTGTTCATCTTGCCATACCAAAATCAGTTGGCAATACCCCATGGTTGAAGCTCTTACGGCCCTTGTGACCACACTTTTGTTTTATAAATTGCAGTTTGGGATAGAGTTTTTGGTTGTGACCGCCCTTTTTTATGCGTTGATTGTGCTTTCAGGCATTGATATCAAGTATCAAGCGGTACCTGATTATTTGTTGCTGTTTGTTTTGGTGCTGGTTTTTTTCTTGCCTTCTCGAAGTTTCATTGAGCAATTAAAAGATGCTTTACTCTTTGCAGGTGGATTTTCTTTGTTGAATTTTATTGTAACGTTTTATATTCAAAACATTAAAAGCAGACTTCTAAAAGATGAAAAACTCAAAAAACAAACCGCATTAGGAGAGGGAGATATTCCTATAGTTGCACTCATTTCTGCGCTGCTTGGAACCTTTTCTGGCTTTGTGGCTCTTTTTTTTGCGGCACTTTTTGCTATAATACCCTCACTCTATTTTACCCTTGTAAAAAAGCAACGGCAGTTGGCCTTTATCCCTTTTTTGAGTTTGGGACTTTTTATAGAGTATATTTTTTCATTTTCAAAGGTTTTTAGTTGAAGTTAAATCAATACATTTTTTCACAATTATCGATTACATTTTTTCCTATATTTTTTGGACTTTTTTTTATCACATCAATTGTATTTTTAGTTAAAATTGCAGCTTTGACCTCGGTTGTCACCATCAATGTATTTGAACTTTTTACGATGTATGCGTATACCATACCCAATATCATTTTTTACACATTGCCCATTTCATTTTTTATCTCATTGGTGATTTCATTGTCGAAACTTTCAAGTGAGTATGAACTCATTGTTATCACCTCTTTTGGATTAAAACCGACACGTATTTTACAAGTATTCTTACCTGTGACGTTTGTACTTTCTGTGGCGCTGTTGATTGTCTCTTTAGGACTAATTCCCAAAACAAGACACCTGACTGAACAGATGATGACCGTAAAGAAAAAAGAGGCCAACTTTAACATCAAATCTTCTGAATTTGGACAGAAGTTTGGAGATTGGATGATTTATATTGAGGATAAAAAAGAGAATACTTACTCAGAAGTTAAACTCTTTAAAACCCAAGATAATGCGGATCAGTTTATTGTCTCTAAGACAGCGACCATGCAGAACCAAGAGGGAGATTTGAACTTCTTATTAAATAATGGAAAACTCTTTCATTTTAAACCCGATGAAATCAACCAAATTGATTTTGAAAAAATGACCATTGCAGATAGAGTTAATGATTCAGAGTTTGAGATTTTTACTGATTCATTTAATTACTGGAAAGATAAAATCAGACGAAATGATAATGTGGATAAGTTTACTTTTTATATTTTGGTCTCTGTTTTCCCTTTTATCTCACTTTTTTTAGTCATTGCCTTTGGGTACTATAACCCACGATATGAAAAGAACAGAAGTGTGCCTTGGAGTGTGCTTTTTATTGTCATTTATTATGTGATGGCTGATTTTTTGTCTAAAAAAATCCAGCTCAATGCTTTGTATATCATTCCTCCTATTTGGATGGTATTGTGTTATTATGTCTATCATAGAAACGTTAAAAAGGTCTATTGAGGTATGAATACCAAAATAACCATTGCGTACGATGGTTTAGATTACAGCGGTTCTCAAAAACAACCATCTAAAACTTCTGTTGAAGATGCTTTAGAAGCAGCATTTCAACGACTCAATGTTCAAGCCAAAATCATCTTAAGTGGACGTACAGATGCAGGTGTGCATGCCACTGGACAGGTTTTTAATACCGTGTTACCTGAACATCTTCATGACCTCAAAAAACTTCAAAAACTGCTCAATCATCAACTTCCTCTCTCTATTCGTGTGAAAAAAGCAGAACATGTCAACGATGATTTTCATGCACGTTTCAGTGCAAAAAAAAGAGTCTATCGTTACTTCATCACGCAAGAAGAACTCACGGCCTTTAATGCACGGTATATCACACATGTTAAAACAGTGGATGAAGCAAAAATCAAAGAAGCCATAACGTGTTTTATAGGCGAACATGATTTTGAGTATTTTCATAAACAAGGCAGTGATAAAACCAACTTTATCAAACACATTTATCAAGCAAAATTTTATAAACATAAAAATCTGTATGTCTTTAAATTCACTGCCAACTCTTATTTGCGTTCACAAATTCGATTGATGGTGGGGTTTTTAATTCAAATTTCTCTGGGAAAACGCACCATAAAAGAGCTTCAATTGCAACTTAAAAAAGAGAAACGAAGCTTTAAAACCCCCATCAATGGCAATGGTTTATACCTCGCAAAAGTAATCTACTGACCGATTTTTTCAGCCTTTCTTCGATATAATTTTCCAGATATTTCTCAAAAATCACAGTGCAATTGGTTTTTGAGAGATGTCTGTATTATCATAGTAAAGGACAGATATGCATAAAAATCGATTTACGCGTATTGGGTTCATTCTTGCAGCAGCAGGAAGTGCCGTAGGATTGGGAAATATTTGGAAGTTTCCCTACATTGCAGGGGAAAACGGTGGTGGTGTTTTCGTCTTGGTTTATCTTGCCACCGTGTTGTTTATTGGAATGTCTATTTTTATTGGCGAAGTGTTGCTTGGAAGTTATGCACACAAAGATGCCGTCACTACATTTGAAACTCACTCTCCTTCAAAGAAAAAATATTGGAAATTTTCAGGTTTTACTTTTCTAACGGGAGTTTTTATTCTGTCGTTTTATGCCGTGGTCGTAGGTTGGATTTTTAATTATGTGGTTGTGGCTGCCACCGCATTGCCTGCAAATGTACAAGAGGCTGAAAGCGTCTTTATGAGCTTGCTTCAAAAAGATGTGTGGACACAGATCTTTTATTATACCTTGGCATTTATTGTGATTGCCTATACGATTTCACGTGGGGTTAAAAAAGGGATTGAAAAACTCAATAACATCTTGATGCCTACCCTGATTATCATCTTAGCTGTTTTGCTTATTTATTCGGTGCAACTCGATGGTTTCACTCAAGCGCTTTCATTTATGTTCTCTCCCAATATTGACAAATTTAAATCGGGTTCTATCATTGTAGCAGTGGGACACGCTTTCTTTACACTCTCTATTGGTATGGTAACCATTTTAACGTATGCTGCTTCACTGGATAAGGGCGTGAATATTGTTAAAGCCTCATTAACAATTGTAATCATGGATACCCTCATTGCCATTGTGGCTGGATTGATTATCTTCTCTATTTTGTTTTCAGCTGGTCAAGAACCAGGAAAAGGGGCAGGGCTTGTATTTATTACGCTACCTGCAGTCTTTTATGAAATGGGAAGCATTGGTACGGTTTTAGCGATTGCATTTTTCGTTGCTTTAGCTTTTGCCGCTGTGACCTCTGCTGTTTCTGTGCTTGAACCAACGGTGATGTATCTGGTAGAACGAAGAGGCATGAAACGAAAAAAAGCAACCTACAGTGTATCGGTGATTTTTTATATTATTGGTATCTTTACGCTCTTATCAAACACCACCGCGTTCTCTTCACTGTTAACTTTTGGAGGTAAAAATCTGTTTGATTGGTTTGACTTTATCTCTGCAGCCATTCTTATGCCTATAGGTGGAATCATTGTGGCAGTTTTCGTGGGTTATATTATGGATCAAAAAGTGGCACGAGAAGCGTTGGTTCCTTATATTGGTGAAAATTTATATAAAGTGTGGTTGTTTATCATGCGTGTGGTTGCACCCATTGCCGTACTTTTAGTGATGCTCAATGAAATGGGTGTCATCTCCTTTTAATGAAAAAAATTGACTTCTGGATTGTTGTTTATACAATCATTATCTTACTTTCAGTGATGTATGCAACGCAACCGTTGCAACCACTGTTAGCGCAGGAGTTCAGTGTCTCTGTGACACAAGCTTCCTCTTTTACTGCGGTGATCATGTTCTTCTTAGCAGTGGCTCCTATTATTTATGGTTATATTCTAGAGCGCATCAATGCAAAAAAAGTGTTGATTATCGCCTCTTTGATTTTGTGTGTGACCAATATTTCATTGGGATTTTCAAACACATATGAAGTTTTTCTGTTTTTGCGTACGTGTGAAGCGGTTGTTGTACCCGCTATTTTAACTGCATCCATGAGTATTTTGGCCAATGACAAAGCAAACATTAAACGCAACATGTCTTTTTATGTGGCTGCAACGGTTTTTGGAGGTTTGATTGGTCGGGTTATGTCCGGAGCCATTGCCACACAGTTTGGGTGGCGTTATGTCTTCTTTTCACTCTCTGTTGCTTTACTTGTGGGGCTTTATTTTATCTTTAAACTCTCATTTAATGGGGAAGCAACACTGACCAAAGCCAAAGTCAAAGATGTGGTGATGATTTTAAAAGACAAACGATTTGTCGTGATATATATGTTGATGTTTACGGTCTTTTTTGTCTTCTCTGGGCTTTTAAATATTGTGCCATTTCGAATCAAAGAGCAATTGCCTGATGTGACTGAAGCACAAATTGGTTTACTGTATTTGGGTTATGGTGTGGGTATTGTGGTTTCTCTTACTATTCATAAAATCACAGCACTGTTTAAAAAAGAGATGCGTACCATTATGTTTGGGCTGGGAGTCTTTTTTCTTGCCACATTGGCATTTTTAAATGACCATATCTGGTTTGTCTTTGCAATGGTCTTTGTGCTTTGTTTTGGGATGTTCACCGTGCATACACTCTCTACACGCTTAGCAAACTCCATGAAGGAGTCTCAAAAATCACTCACATCAGGCATGTATTTGACCTTTTATTACATTGGTGGAGCGGTAGGTTCACTTCTACCTGCGGTTATTTATGAACACTTTGGATGGTATCCTACGGTGTTAACCTTTGTCTTTGTTCTTGTACTTATAACTTTGTTCGTGCATTTTAATCGAAACCATTTTAAGGCGTACAGTTGATGTTAGGCAAATGCCCCTATTGTGAAGATGGGCAAATTGAGGTTCGAAAAAAAGAGGTTAATGGCAAGAAAGTAGAGCTGTATGCTTGTTCTAATGCCAAGTGGTACTCTGAAGATGGCGAACTCTTTGAACTCACTGCTGATGCTACGTGTGATTTTCGTATTTGGCAAAATGCTTTACGAAAGTATGGAAAGTATTTGAAACAAAGAGAGGTGAGGGCACTTCTTAATGGGGAAGATGTGATGGTGACGTTTCATTCGAAGAAGTATAAGGAAAAGATTACCTATCAGAAATATATTACCCTAAACCAAGAATATGGGGTATCCGTCATCTGGGATATTGACGTCGAAGAGTAAGCAAAAGCCATCTTTGTAGCAATCTCAGCGTCAAAACAATAAATTTACTCAGTTATTTAGTTTTAGATATTTTGTTAATTGTTCTCTAGTAATGTTTTCATAATGTTGATTTATTCTTTTTTGAGAATCTTCATTTAAGTTTTCAATTTGAATGAATTGTAATATACCTAATTTAAGACTTTCGTATAGTTCATTGATATGAATTACTTTTGCATTTTCCACTTTTCTCTTTTTTATCAATTGTTCAAGTTCTATATCTTCTCCTATTCCCCAACTATACCATAAAGTTGAAGCTTGATTATTATTTGAAAGGTCTGAGTTTGGAGTTAACGTATGTAAAATAGCACATCTTGCAGCATACAAATCAAGTGCATTGACATTTAGTTTTTTTGTCCTAAACATATAATCATGAATCCATTTTGTAAATCGTTTTTTAACTCCTATATCACCATATGCAACCCACGATAAACTATCAATTGTAGAGTAAATTAATGTCAATGTAGGAAGTTGTAGTTTTTGTTCAATAGACTGTTCAATTGCATATAACATTTGATAATAATTTTTAATAAAAGTATTCATGATGATTATCCTTTGTTAAAATATACTACTATTTTTATATAAATATATTGATTAAGATAAACTACACATGCAGAAGCTTTGCTTCTAATCTCTCCTGTGCTCACTTTCGTGAGTCACGCTTTGCTACTTTTCTCAACGCGAGAATAAGTAGCGCAAAAGCACTGTTTCTAAGGACTGACGCTCCACCTTCATAATTACTAAATCAAACATTGTCTCACGATGATAAATTTTTACTTTACCTTCTTTTGTATAATATGGAATATGACCACATCTGCAAAAGCCGAATGTCTGTTTTTCATTTCGGAAAAAGCTGAGGACTGTTTGAGGAGAGAAAAGTGCTTAATGCACTTTTTCGACGAGTTCCGCAAGCTAGAAATTCAAAACAGTGAGTGAGGGAAGTCGTAAGACCTTTGAAGCCGTGGTTGTTTTTGCTTACTTTTTGTCAATACAAAAGTAAGAGAGCGAAGAACTTGTTCTTCAAGAGGTTACTCAAAAACTTGTTTCGGTAAGTGTTATGAAATTGGTTAGTCTCTTTTAAAAAAATCCTTGAAAAAATTCCTATCTTTAAAACTGTTGGGATAAAAACGGTGTTTGGGAATATTGTTGATAACAATAGCAATCCCTAACATAATAAATGCTCCCGTTGCCACAGGTACTAAAACATATAAAAAACCTAAGTGGTGTATCTCTTCACTTCCAATAACAGCAATAAGAGCTGTGGCACCTCCTGGAGGATGAAGGGTTAAAGTCAGTTGCATTACCAAAATTGCCGTTGCTACAGCAACGGCAGAACATAACCAAATATAGTCTCCTAAAAGTTTAAAACTGATCACTCCCACAATGGCACTTAAAATATGACCACCAATTAAATTACGCGGTTGTGCCAAAGGGGAGTGCACTGCCCCATAGATTAAAACAGCACTTGCCCCAAACGAACCAATAACCAGACTCAAATCCGTACCTTTTAAAAGGTCAAAATGTAAATAGGAGATAGAAACAATCCCTAAAAAAGAGCCAATCCATGACCAAAAGAGGTTAGCTAAGTCTATTTTTTCAGTACTGTTTCTTTGAAATTGTTGTAAAAATTGTTTCATATTGACTCACTTGTTCTTTGAGTGCCAGTATAGTTAAAAAGCAAAACAGATGCCATGACTTTGGTCAATTAATTTTCACCTAAGGTTCTATATTTACCATAGAATGGATGCTTTAGCACAATTATAAAGGAATTGCCAAAAACTACTTGACAAATCAAGACTCAATTCGTTATAATTCTTTAGCAGTATAAGACATAAAGTGCTAAAAAATTGTGAGACAGTATCATGGTAAATAAAAAAGAGTTCTTATTAGAGTCGATAATCAAAGCGTACATTGAACATCTTGAACCCATTGGTTCAACTCAGTTAAAAACAATGTATGACATTACATATTCACCTGCAACCATTCGTGGATATTTTAAAAAGTTGGGTGATGAAGGTTATCTTGCTCAAGAGCACGTAAGCAGTGGAAGAACTCCAACAACTGAAGCGTTGAAGCAGTACTGGATTTCAAAGTTGAACTTTAAAATCGGTGGTGTGAATTTAAAAGCTTTAGAGTATTTGACCAGTAAAATTGGATTGACCGTTTTTGCTAAAAACCAAACAACCGATACACTACAAAATATCATTAATGTAGAGGGGAAATATATGTTGCTGGAGTTTACAACATTCCCCGTAACCATTAAGTACTCTGATGCATTGTATCGTTTTTTAAGTGATATGATTGGGTTTGAGATTTCTCATATCATCAACATATCAAAACAAGTGGGTGCGGTTGAGATTTATGAAAAAGTGAACAGAGTTTTACAAAGCAGAGATTTCAATATATATAATGTTAAAGAGTTTTTACGACTGGCATTGAATTACAACTTTGCAGACCATGATATCAACAATTTTTTAACAGGAAGAATTCTTGACCAATTCAAAGAGGGATTATACTTTGATGAGTTATTGCCTCCTGAATATATGGGTGCTTGTTATAACTGCATGATTGATGGTAATGAGACAAAGATATTTGTAGTGGGAGAACTCTCCAAAGACTACGAATACTTTTTTAATAAAATTACATTGGTATAAATTAGGAGACAATTTTGAGTGATAAAATAAACGAACAAGAAGAAGTTATTCAAGAAGAAGTACAAAATGAAGAGGAGACAGCAGAAGCTACACAAGAAGCGGCTGAACCCACTTTAGAAGAGAAAGTAGCGCAACTTGAAGAGGCGTTAAAAGAGAGTGAAGATAAATATTTAAGAGTACATGCGGATTTTGAAAACATTAAAAAACGTTTAGAAAAAGAGAAGTATCAAGCTATTGATTATGCGTCTGAGAAGTTTGCAAAAGATTTACTTGCACCCATTGATACATTGGAGATGGCACTAGCAGCAGAAGAGGCTGCAACAGAACTGCCTGCAGAAGAGTTGCTTGCAAAATTGAAGCAAGGGGTTGAGTTAACCATTAAAAACTTCTACACGGCGTTTGAAAAACACGATATTACCACAGTAGAAACAGACGGTGAATTTGATCCAAACTTCCACGATGCAGTCATGCAAGTAGATAGCCCAGATCATGAAGATGGACAAATTGTTCAACAGCTTCAAAAGGGGTATAAGTATAAAGAGAGACTACTTCGACCAGCGATGGTGAGTATTTGTAAAAAGTAAAACTTTTTACAAATAAATGAATAGGTAATAATGAACAATGAAGAGTGATTTTCTGAAATTATTCATTTTTCACTTTTCATTATTCATTTGATGCATTGCATCACTGACCGCAACGTCAAAAAACTATCAATGAAGTTAAACAACATGAGGGAATCACACATGCTTCAGCATGTGCTTTAGGATTGATTCTTAGGTTGAATTTATTTCAACCGCTAAAGAACATCAAAAAAGATGGTCCCTTCATTTTATAAAATAAAATTAAGGAAGAAAAAATGAGCAAAGTTATTGGTATAGATTTAGGTACAACAAACTCTTGTATGGCAGTATACGAAGGTGGTGAAGCAAAGGTTATTCCAAATAAAGAAGGAAAAAACACAACTCCATCAATCGTTGCATTTACAGACAAAGGTGAAGTTCTAGTAGGGGACCCAGCAAAACGACAAGCAATCACAAACCCAGAGAAGACTATTTATTCTGTAAAAAGAATCATGGGTCTTATGATGGATGAAGAGAATGCGAAAGAAGCACAATCTAAAGTAGGGTACAAAATCGTTAACAGAAATGGTGCAGCAGCCGTTGAAATTGGAGATAAAGTTTATACTCCACAAGAAATCTCTGCAAAAATCTTAGGAAAATTAAAAGCAGATGCTGAAGAGTATTTAGGTGCACCTGTTACGGATGCAGTTATTACTGTACCAGCATACTTCAACGATGCACAAAGAAAAGCAACTCAAGAAGCAGGAACCATTGCGGGTCTTAATGTATTAAGAATTATCAATGAACCAACTGCAGCATCTTTAGCGTATGGTTTAGATAAAAAAGGTGAAGAGAAAGTTCTTGTTTACGATTTAGGTGGAGGAACATTCGACGTTACTGTTTTAGAAATTGGTGATGGAACATTTGAAGTACTTTCAACAGATGGTAATGCATTCTTAGGTGGAGATGACTTCGATAATGCTATTATTGATTGGTTAGCAAAAGAGTTCGAATCTGAAAATGGATTTGACATCAAAAAAGATAAAATGGCACTTCAAAGACTGAAAGATGCCGCTGAAAATGCGAAAAAAGAGCTTTCATCTGCTGAGTCAACAGAGATTAACTTACCATTTATCTCTATGGGTAATGCTGGACCAGTTCACTTAGTTAAATCACTCACTCGAGCAAAATTCGAGTCTATGACAGAACACTTAATTGCTGAAACACTGCAACACATCAAAACTGCTCTTAAAGATGCAGATTTAGATAAAGGTGAAATCCAAGAAGTAATCATGGTGGGTGGATCAACAAGATTACCAAAAGCAAACGCAGTGGTTAAAGAGTTCTTCGGAAAAGATTTAAATAAAGGTGTTAACCCTGATGAAGTGGTTGCTGCTGGTGCTGCAGTTCAAGCGGGTGTTTTAAAAGGGGATGTAAAAGATGTATTATTACTTGACGTTACACCACTTTCACTTGGTATTGAAACATTAGGTGGAGTATTAACAAAACTGATTGAAAAAGGGACAACCATTCCTGTTAAAAAATCACAAACATTCTCAACTGCTGAAGACAACCAACCAGCTGTTTCTATTCACGTAGGACAAGGTGAGAGAGAGTTTGCTAAAGACAACAAATCTTTAGGTATGTTTGAACTGTCTGATATCCCAGCAGCTCCAAGAGGGGTTCCACAAATTGAAGTTACATTTGACATTGACGCCAATGGTGTTTTAAATGTATCTGCTAAAGATAAAGGGACTGGTAAAGAGAACAAAATTACTATTTCTGGTTCATCTGGATTAAGTGATGAAGAGATTGAAAAAATGGTTCAAGAAGCAGAAGCAAACAAAGAAGCAGATGCGAAGAAAAAAGAGGTGATTGAAATCAGAAATCAAGCAGACGCATTGTTACACTCTACTAAAAAAACGTTAGAAGAGAACGAAGATGCCGTATCTGAAGATGAGAAAAAAGCAATTATTGATGCCGCAGCTGAACTTGAAGAAGTATTAAAAGATGAAAATGCAAGCAAAGAGCAAATTGAAGATAAAGTAAAAGCTTTAACTGAAAAATCTCACAAACTTGCTGAAGCAATGTACAAAAAAGAGGGTGGTGACCAAGCAGGTGCTCAAGGTCAACCAAACGCTAAAGCTAAAAAAGATGATGACGATGTTATCGACGCGGAAGTTGAATAATCTTTGTACAAAAAGCTAAAAAAGAAGAGCATCGCAGAAGTGCCTAAATGGCACTTTGAGAAGCGCAATATCGCAGAAGTACCTGAATGGTACTTTGAGAAGCGCAAGATGATGTTCTCGATGCAAAAGGGGAGGTAACTTCCCTGATGCAAACCCTTATTTTTATACTCTTACTTTTTTTAATTTCAATATTTGCCATACTTTTATATTTTAAAAACAAACATTCTCGAGTAGACAAACTCAATCGAGGTGAGTGCCCATCGTGTGGAGCCAAAGCCAAAGTCTTTTTTGATGAGGTCAATAAGACACGATTTACCCAAGAAGTAATCACTAAAAATGTTTTAAAAAGCCACGGATGCTGTGGTGTGTACGACATAGAGTATCGTTGTAAAGAGTGTGGTTTAAAAGAGGTTTACTCTCAATCCTAAGACTTAATTTTCTGGCATTAACTTTTCCGTAACTTTTTCGTGCTAAAATTACAAAAACCAAAAGGCAAAGCATTGAAAAGAACATATCTATTTATTTTAACACTTGGCGCACTGTTTTTAATCACCGGATGTACCCCAAAATATGCTTCATTTGAAGATGTCTCAAAAGGAAATTTTAAAGAGGCAGACTGGAATGACTTAGAAGGGTTTGAACAAGATGACTTAGAGCACGCTTTTATGGTATTTAAACGTGGATGTGAGAAAGCAAAACGAAAAGCCATCTTAAAAAAAGCGTGTGTACAAGCACAAGATTATGTATCGGCCAAAGAGTTTTTTCAAAGCAACTTTACTCCTTATAAGCTCTACGATGATCACCACAGCGATGAAGGGTTGATTACAGGGTATTACGAACCTTTACTTCATGGAAGCAGAACCAAAACAGACAAATATCAATACCCTATTTATAAAGAACCAAACGATTTAGTGACGGTGAACTTAAGTGCGATTTATCCTGAATTGAAGCGTTACAGATTGCGAGGTAAACTTGTAGGCAATACCCTTGTGCCGTATGCATCACGAGGAGAAATCAAAGAGAGTGAGAATATGGAAGCCATTTGTTATGTGGATGACAAAGTTGATCTGTTCTTCTTACATATTCAAGGTTCGGGAAAAGTACAATTAGACACAGGAGAAATCATCAATGTGGGTTATGCCAATCAAAATGGTCGAAACTATAACTCCGTTGGAAAATATATGATCAGCAATGGATTGTTAAAAGAGTATGGTGGTTCGATGCAAGCGATGAAGCGATGGTTTGAAGACCATCCTGAAGAGACAGACAGAGTCTTGAATGTCAACGAAAGTTATGTCTTTTTCCATGAAAATGACCAGAGTGCTACAGGAAGTTTAGGGGTACCATTGGTGGCCAAACGAAACTTGGCAGTTGATCGAAAGTATATTCCATTGGGAGTGCCTGTGTTTATTCAAACAAGAAACCCTTTAACCAAAGAGGACATTTCTCAACTGATGGTTGCTGCTGATACGGGTGGTGCTATTAAAGGAAAGATTCGAGCAGATTTTTTCTGGGGATATGGAAAAGAGGCAGAAGCCACAGCTGGACGAATGAAAGAGGCTGGAAAGCTGTTTGTATTAATGCCCAACTGATAATATACAGCCAGAAGGCTGTATATTAGTGGCAACCTCCACCACAGCATCCGCTGTGCGCTTCTTGTTTAAAACCAATAACAAAATTATTGCTCTCTTCTAAGACTTCAAAGTCGTGTTTACCACAGAATTCATCATTCATGATATCTCGCATCTCTATGGCTTTGCTTAATGCGTCATCTTTACTCTCTACAGAAATATTGTTTGATAAGTCGCTTCGTTTGAAACATCCACACTCTTGTGCCACTAAAACTTTATGCATATTTAAATCCTTATTATATAATTTTTATAAAATGGAAGATTAGCTAATTAGGATAATTTTTATCTTATTTTAACGAGTTAAATTTAAATTTTAAAAATCAAGTCAAGTTTGGATAAAATAGATTTTTTAAAAGGAACACAATGCATATCACCAATGTCATTTCACAATATTTCGGGAAATTTGCTAAAACAGAATTTCCATCATTCATTCAAACAATCATCAACAAAGGCTATGTCTTTTTTTTGAAGTTGGACATGAAGGAGTTTTTAAAACCTGAAGAGTATCGTTCTTTAAATGCTTTGTTCACACGCGCACTGCTTCAGCCAAGAGAGATTGACCAAAGCAAAGCCAATTTTATCTCACCAGCAGATAGTTTTATCACTGAGTCTGGAAAATTGCAAACGAATACTCTGTTGCAAATCAAAGGCATGGCGTATGATGTTGAAGAGCTTTTGAGCTATTATGTTTCAAAAGAGAATCGAGGCAAAGTGCTCGATGGTGCGTTCATGAACTTCTATTTATCACCAAAAGATTATCATCGATACCATGCTGCGTATGATTGTAAAGTTAAAAAACTTATTCATGTACCTGGAAAACTCTACCCAGTTAACTTCAGATATTTAAAAAAAGAGTTGCATCTGTTTTGCCAAAATGAGCGTGTGATTTTAGAGTGTGAAACCGAAGATAACAAGCTTTTTTATATGGTTTTTGTGGGTGCTTTGAATGTGGGGCAAATGGTATTTGAGTTTGAACCAAGTGTAGAGACGAATATCGATACGCAAGAGATCAAATGCATTGAGTATGATGACTTAGAGATTAAAAAAGGAGACTGTTTAGGTTACTTCAAGATGGGTTCAACCGTGGTTATGATTTGGGAAAAGGATTTTGTTAACTTAAAAGATTTAACAAATCAAAAGGTTAGTTTCGGAACAATAATAACAAATAACTTACAAGGATAAAAGATGTCACAAGTTACTCAATTAGCGAAAATCCCACTGTCAGGGACAAAAAAAGGTGTTATTTCAATTTCAAATGTAACAGAACCATACGGTGCAGGTACTGCAGATGTTGTCAGCATTGGTATTGCACTAAATGGTGAAGATGTTGAGTGGAAGTCACATATTCCTTATGATAATATTGACGAAGTTGTTAAAGTTTTATTAGAAGCAAAAGCAAATAAATAATTGAACATGGGATACTCCCATGTTTCAAACCGCCACAACACTTTTCCCCTCTTGTAACCAATTGATGATCCCACCTTTGAGGTGATACGCGTTTTCATATTTTAATTTATTGACTAAAAAGAGTCCCACATCCAGTGTACGATTGGCATGTGCACAAATAAGTACAAACGGAGTTGCTTTGCTTGGTACCAAAGCTTCAAATGCTTCTAACCATTGTTGTAAATCATACCGACCATATTCATCAAAAAATGTTAACAAATGAGAATTTTCAACGATACCTGTGAGTTGCCACTCACTGGCTCTTCGTATATCGACTAAGACGTAATCATCAACACTCTTTTCTAAACTTATTGGACTTATCTCTTTGAGTTCAAACGCCATAACACTCCTTTTATGTTTGCTATACTATATAAAAAAAACTTATACAAACTTATGCAAAAAAGTTAATATTTAATAAAAAGTTTAGTCTTTTAGATTATAATATCATCACAAGAAAATAGGCCTGTCCCACATTAACTACACATAAATAGACTATAATCTTGTGTTTATACAAAAGGTAGCTGAATGCGAAAAATTCTTTTTTTACTTGTTACTGTTATTTATGCTTGGTCATTTCAAAACGATTTTTTAGAGCCAGACGAGGCTTTTAAACCAACCATAACACAAACGAAAGAGGCTATAGTATTTGATATTCTTCTTGGAAAAGATATCTACTTATATCATGATAAACTCAAAGTGAAACTCACACAACCCATTCAAAAAGAGATTACTGTACAAGCTGTGATTCCACAAAGTGTTACGTATGATGGATTTGATGTGGTCTTTAATCCCGTGCAAATCAATGTGCCACTGAGTGTGATTGAGCAATATGCAAATACCAATCAATTTGAAATAGAGTTTTTTTATCAAGGGTGTTCAAAAGCAGGGCTTTGTTATGCACCTATGAGTTTGAAAAAAGTTTTTGGAACAAGTTCTGATACAGTTAAAAATCCAAAGAGTGCATCTCAAAATCTTAATGAAACGGACATTATTACCAATACACTTAAAGATGAGAATTTTATCATTGTATTACTTACTTTTTTTGGATTTGGAGTTCTGCTTTCACTCACACCATGTGTTTTTCCTATGATTCCAATACTCTCATCCATCATCGTCGCTGAAGGCAATAAAAATGGCATGAGTGCCAAAAAAGGATTTCTGCTCTCGTTGGTCTATGTATTGGCCATGAGTTTAGCCTATACTATTGCAGGAGTTCTTGCAGGTCTGTTTGGTTCAAACTTACAAGTCTTATTACAAAACCCTTATGTTCTAGTGGTGTTTGCTCTTATTTTTGTGGCATTGGCCTTTTCAATGTTTGGTTTTTACAGAATTGAACCACCCAAATGGCTACAAACACGAATCTATAAAACCACCGATGGGCAAAAAGGGCATGGGGTCGTTGGTATTGCAGTGATGGGGTTTTTATCGGCATTGATTGTCGGACCATGTGTGGCTCCACCACTGGCTGGAGCGTTGGTCTATATTGGGCAAACAGGAGATGCACTTTTAGGTGCTGCAGCACTCTTTGTTTTGAGTTTGGGTATGGGTATGCCTTTGCTTGCTTTAGGAGTAGGTGCTGGAAAATACATGCCAAAACCAGGCAAATGGATGGATACTGTCTCTAAACTCTTTGGTATTTTGATGTTGGCCATTGCTGTGTGGATGTTAGACAGAGTCTTTTCTGAATATGTGATTTATTTGTGGGCAGCTCTTTTGATTGGAACAGGTTATTATCTGCTTCAATACAGACACTTTTTAGCTCGAACGTTGATGACCATGATTTTAATTTATGGGGTGTTGACATTTATTGGAGCCATCAGTGGCGCAACCAATGTCTTAAAACCACTAGAGAAATTGACACTCTCTACAAACGCTTTACAACAAGCAACAACTCAAGAGTTACAATGGAATTATGTGAAAAATATTGCCCAGCTTGAACAAGCCATCGCCAACTCAAACAAACCTGTGATGCTTGATTTTTGGGCCCAATGGTGTGTGGCATGTAAAGAGTTTGAGGAGATTACTTTTAAAGATGAACGTGTCATTGAAAAACTCAAAAAATTTACGTTGCTTAAAGCCGATGTAACTGCAAACAGTGTAGAAGACAAACAACTGCAACAGCGTTTTAAACTCTTTGGGCCTCCTGCGCTTATTTTTTGGAATAAAAACGGTCAAGAAATCAATGAATCCAAAATCATTGGTTATAAAAATCCTGAAGATTTTTTAACAATTATCAATAAGAGTTTTTGATGCCATTGGAGTTGCTTTTTATTGTTGCAGCAACACTTTTTGTCGCTGCAATAATACATGGCTCCATTGGTTTTGGTTTTCCTCTAATTGCTACTCCAATTATTGCACTGTTTACAGATATGCAAACGGCTGTCTTTTTTACACTTATTCCCACTCTTTTAGTCAATATTGTCAGTATCAAAAGTGAAGAGAAGTTTATGACAGTCTTTAAAGAGTTTGCTCCATTTGCAATTGTGAGTACCCTTGGAAGTTTGATTGGAACCATCATCTTAATCTCTTTAAATTCTGAATTTTTTAAACTGCTTCTTGCTGTAATTATTTTACTCTATTTATCCATGGATAAGTTCAAAGTAAAAACCAATGTAGTGCACAAGCATCCTAAAAAATCATTGGTTTTTTTTGGTTTGAGTGCAGGTCTTATGGGTGGTTTGACCAATGCCATGGCTCCATTGTTGATTGTTTATTCTTTTGAATCCAATCATACAAAAAGTCAAACCATACAGTTTTCTAATTTGTGCTTTTTATTTGGTAAGATTGTGCAGTTGATTATTTTCTCTTTTTATGCTTCATTTACGCACGTTCAAATGGGATTTTCATTAACGACACTTTTTGTTGTAGCGCTTGCACTCTTTGTTGGTGTAAAGATAAAAAGAAAAATAGAAGGGCCTTTATATAAACTCTGTATAAAAGGGTTGTTGTTTATTATGGCAGTGTTGTTGATTGTTCAAGTAAGTGTCTAAAAAGAAGAGAAGATCTCTTCTTTTTATTAGATAAATATGAATGATCCTAAGATGATCATTGCTAAGTAAATCGCTCCAAAAATGGCACCTAAACCCCACCATCTTGCTTGTGTAATATAACCTGCTCCGTACCAAATAGGTGATGGACCAGTAGCATATGGTGTGATAATACCCATAACCCCTAAACTACCCGCAAGTAAAATAGAGAATGGAATGAGTTGTTCTGGTGTCATCAATTTAACGGCAATGGCCAAGAAAATAGGCATCAATGCAGTTGTATGTGCTGTGGTACTTGCAAAGAAGTAGTGCAGTACAAAGAACAATAACAGCATAGAAAGAATCAACATCGTTGGTGTCATGGTTGCTAAGTGAATCTCTGCACTGTTCCCAATCCATGTTAAAACCCCTACTTTTTTAAGCCCAGCTGCCATCGCAACAAGTGAGGCGAACCAGATAAGTACGTTAAATGCAGCTTTGTTAGAGATAACATCATCCCAAGTAATAACTCGAGTTCCTACCATGATAGCAACAATAGAAATTGCTGCAGTGGTTGAGTGAATACCAAACTCTTTACCAAAAATCCACAAGAACAATGCTAAGATAGCAAGTCCTGCCATTAACAGCTCTTTAGAAGTTATTTTCCCCAGTTTTTTTAACTCTTCTGCTGCCCATGCTGGAGCTTCAGGAGATGTTTTTTGTGTTGGTGGGTAAATAACATAGACCAACCAAGGGGTTAATAAGAACAATGGAATCATCAATGGCAACATGATGCTTGCCCAAGCTGACCATGAAATGGTATTTCCTGTACCTTGTGCAATTAAGTCAACGGCTAAAAGGTTGGGTGCAAGTGCGGTTAAGAACATAGAACTTGTAACACACGTTGTTGCGATTGCAACCCAAGAGATATATGAACCCAATTTTCGTGGTTCGTTATCGGGAGTTGAATCAAAAATCAATGGAATATTACTTGCTACGGGATAAATCGTACCCGCACTTCTTGCAGTGTTTGATGGCATGAATGGCGCAAGTACTAAGTCAGAGAATGCGACAGCATACCCAAGACCCAATGAGCTTTTCCCCATGTATTTAATCATAACAAGAGAAATTCTTCGTCCCAGACCTGTTTTTTTGTACCCAAGAGCAAACATAAATGCTGCAAAGATAAGCCAAATAACAGTATTTGAAAACCCAGAGAGTGCCCAAGAGATGCTTGCTTTTGCATTTCCCATTAACCCAAGTAAGGCAACAACAGAAATTCCTGTAAAACCAACGAGCGCAGCAGGAACTGGCTCTACAATAAGTCCTACAACCACGGCAAAGAATACAGCTAAAAAGTGCCATGCTTCTATGCTGAGCCCTTCAGGGGCTGGTATAAACCAAAATACAATCAGTGTTGCAATTGGTGCTAACGATTTAAATGATAAAATCGGTGACATCTTAAACTCCTTTAATAGTTTTATAATTAAATTATAACTTTAAGCTAGGGATAAAAATAGGACTTTTTTACAAGAAAATGAAGTAAGAGTGTGAATAAAACTGGTATGGTTACTATTCACACACGAAGAAGTAGAGTTTACATTATGGCAATGTTACTGTAAACCCATTGGTAAAACTGATACTTCCATTGATGATACTTGAATCTGCATCCCAAGTTCTCATTTGAGCAGCATTCAGATTAGTTGTATTGCCTGAACCTTTTAAGTTTTCAATGGTTGTTCTATAAACATAGAAAGTTCTAATGGGAAGGGCCGTTCCTGAAACATTGTAAGCATTCTTCTCAACAGTAATATTCTTGTTCTGACGACCTAAAACGCTCATAAAATATGAGAAATCTCCATCACTGTTCATGTTCATCGTATTGTTTCCAATATAAACATTTGTTGAATCAATGATGGTAGTCATGTAAAAATTTGTACCATCTGATGCACTCAAAGAGAAGTGATTGTCTTTGATAGTGACATTATGAACATCATTCATAAAAAACATAGTCGTCCCTGATGCAGGATCGGTATGATTGAGGTTGGCGGATATACCTATAAGACTGCTGTTATTTGCCATATTAAAGAAGGTATTCGCATTTCCGAAATACGCACCTTTTCCTGTTATGGATGCATTGGGAATAAACACAGAGACTTTTTTTCCCGCTGGAGTGGTGATACCCATACTTCCACCTCCAATAATAGTTTGTCCCTCTTTGAGTGATGTGTATGAATCAACACCACTGAAATCTCCATTTAAAACAACCGTAGAGTTTTCTCCTGCACTTTCAATGGTTGTTGTCAAATTTGCACCTGTTGTTGAATTGCTTTTTATAAATTTAATACGGTTTCCATTGGCATCAGTAGTAACTTCTTTGGGCGCTTCAAAAACACCTGCTTGAGAGACAATATCCACGTCACGAATAATAGGCGTGGTCATACGTTTTTCAATGGCACTCAGCTTTTGAATAGGAGCAGATTTTTCTTTTTGATTTCCTAAAGGAATACGAAGTCTTAAACTTGCAAAACTTTGTCGACCTCGTACATCGTCCCTTTGTACTTCTGCACCCAAGGTCAATCGTGAACCTTCCCACAAAAAAGGAACTTCATCGAAAGTTAAGTCAAGACGACCTCGTGGCCCTTGAATACTTTGTACATCATCTTCGTAAAAGCGGAATCCTCCTGCATAAAGTCGGATTTGTTGTTCTTCTTGCGCATCAAAGATAGGAAGTCGGTAACCAATCTCTGCATCATACCCCTTCATAGAACGCTCTTCTCCTTGAGCATACATGATACCTGCATCGGTAAACGCTACACTACTATAAGACTCTTCCAGATGGCTTTTGGTACCTGTTGGTATGTAGACGTTTGCACGAAAATCCCAATCCACTGAGAGGGCTTCCATACCTGCAGTTATTTGAGAAAAATAGTTGTCGTAAGGCGTTTTACGTCTGTCATAGTACGTGTAACCACCAATAATCCACTCACTGGGTAAAATATGTCTAAGACCCAAACCAAAGTTACCTTCACGGCTGCTTTTATTGTCCAGTCTGTAACGAATATCGGTATATAAAAGGGTGTTGTCATCTTGCACCAAAGGAATGAAAAAGTTCCCTTCACCTAAGTGTCGTTGACTGCCCATTTTCCCTTCTACATCTAAGAATGGTTCCCATTTTTGCTTTTTTTGATTTGTATGAGTAGGGGCACCCATGAGTGTACTTCCTAAAAGCAAAGAGAATGTTAAAATTGCCCATTTTTTTTTGTTCATTTCTTACCTTTTATCTTATTTTTTTTATAATATCGTGTCATCGTTATATTGTTCGTTATATTGTGTTATATATGAAAGCTTTTTTAAAACGATGCTCACAAAGTAAATAGCTGTAGTAAAAGTGCCATTTACTTCATGATGAAAGTGTTGAAAGACAAATTCTATTGTACGGTAAACCCATTGGTGAAACTCACACTTCCATTGATAGTACTCGCATTATTATATGTACCCATAGAGCCTGCAGATTGATTCGTGGTGTTATTTGAACCATTTAAATTATTCACGGATACATTGTAAAAGTAGAAAGTTCTTGATTTATCGGTTGTACCTGAAATCGTATAATCATTATTTTCAATAGTGACGTTATTTATTTGCGTACCTATAAAACCAATTAAAGAAGCATATGGACCATCGCTGTGCATCTTTAAAGTATTATTCCCAATATAGATATTATCAGAATCGTTTACAGTGAATACATAAGAAACCTCTATGGGAGAAGATATTACAGTTAAGTTACTGTTTTTTATAGTAACGTTGTTGACATTATGGATATGAGCAATGGCTGTACCCGTTCCTGAACTATTAGTGATATGAGCTGTGATACCAGTAAGAGTGGTGTTATTCCCCATGAGAAAGAATGTGTTTGAGCCTGAAGTAGGGATATAGCCGCCTTGCCCACTAATACTTCCACCCGGTGAGGGAACAGATACTTTGTTTCCTGCAGGTGTCGTAATATCAATGTTGCCTTTTCCAATTATGGTTTGCCCATCTTTCATCGTTGAAAGACTATTGATACCCGTTAAAGTACCATTTAAAACAATGGTAGCATTTTCCCCTGCATTTTGGATGAGTGTATTAAGCTCAGCTCCACTTGAAATCTCATCATGTTTTATATATACGAGTTTATTACCATCTGCAGTAGTAGTTACCTCCACAGGTGCTCCAAATGTTCCTGCTTGAGAGACAATATCCACGTCTCTTATTATAGGAGTGGTCATACGTTTTTCAATGGGGCTTAACTCTTTTTTAGGCAAAGAGTACTCTTTATCCCAATTAAGAGGGATACGAAGTCTTAAACTTGCAAAACTCTGTCTTCCTCTTACATCGTCTCTTTGAACCTCTGCTCCAAAGGTCAAACGTGATCCTTTCCATAAAAAAGGGACTTCATCAAAGGTTAACTCCACTCTTCCTCTTGGGCCTTGAACACTTTGTACATCATCTTCATAAAAACGATACCCACCTGCAAAAAGACGAATTTGTTGCTCTTCTTGCGCATCAAAGATAGGCAATCTGTAGCCAATTTCTGCATCATACCCCTTCATGGAACGCTCTTCCCCTTGGGAGTACATGATAGATGTACCTGAAAAATCGACTGAACTTAACGAATCTTCTAAATGGCTTGTTGTTCCAATAGGAATATATACATTCGCACGAAAATCCCAATCCACTGAGAGGGCTTCCAGCCCTGCAGTTATTTGAGAAAAGTAGTTGTCGTAAGGCGTTTTACGTCGGTCATAATAGGTATAACCACCCACAATCCAGCTGCTTGGAAGGATGTGCCGAAGGCCCAAACCAAAGTTGCCTTCACGGCTGCTTTTATTATCCAGTCTGTAACGAATATCGGTATATAAAAGAGTATCTTTATCTTGCACTAAAGGGATAAAAAAGTTGCCTTCTCCAAGATGTCGGTGACTCCCAAGTTTTCCTTCTACATCTAGGAATGGTTCCCATTTTTCTTTACTTGTTTGTGCATAGGTAGAACTAAGCATACCACTTAAAAGCAAAGAGGATGTGAAAACAGTCCATTTCATTTGGGTCATTTTGAGCCTTTTTTATCTTTTTTTTAGCATAACACGTCAACGTTACATCTCACGTTATATTTGTTGTATTTTTTACTTAAAATAACTCTCATCACAAAAATAGGACTTTTTTGATACAATAAAAAAAAATCATTGAGTATGGTCGATATGAAAATAATTTTCTGTATCTTTTTTTCTTTTTTTGCTTTATGGGCCAATGAAAAAAATGAAGTGTTGTTATTGCACTCTTATAATAAAGGTTTAAAGTGGAGTGATGGTATCTCTGAAGGGATCAACTCTGTTTTTGCCCAAAATACGCAGTATGAAATTACTACAGAGTATATGGACACCAAAAAAAATGATACAAAAGAGTATTTTGATGCGTTGG
The DNA here is from genome assembly GCF_004116335.1 of Candidatus Marinarcus aquaticus. Taxonomy (NCBI): domain Bacteria; kingdom Pseudomonadati; phylum Campylobacterota; class Epsilonproteobacteria; order Campylobacterales; family Arcobacteraceae; genus Candidatus Marinarcus; species Candidatus Marinarcus aquaticus. The sequence continues at coordinate 24,893 of NZ_PDKN01000012.1, read as the reverse complement.
TGAAACTGTACGAAAAGAAGTTTGAAAAGCGTCAATATAAAGCGATTATCACCGCAGATAATTATGCGTTTACCTTTGCCTTACAACATCATGAAGAGTTGTTTAATGGTGCACCCATTGTCTTTTGTGGAGTAGAGAACTTTTCAAGACTGAATATCCCTTTACAATCTGAACAAAGTGTTACGGGGGTCATTGAGTATAAAGATTTTAAAAAAAATATCCAGCTTATTGCTGAGCTTATTCCTAACTTACAAACCCTGTATATTATAAGCGATCAAACGCTCTCTTCTTTAGCAATCAAAGATCAAATATTAAATACAATGCGTCGTTTTGAGAGCCAATTTAAAATTGTGTATGATAATGAAATTTATCTGCCTGAACTTAAACAAAAGCTTGAAAAATTGCCTACACACAGTGCCATACTTTTTACAAGTCTGTATATCGATAAATTTAAACGATACATTCCTTACAATGAGATACGTCAATTTTTTAAAAATACTTCGTATCCAATTTTTGCTATTAATACCATCCATCTTGAAGAGGGAGTTCTTGGGGGTGTGATGATCGATCCTCGTGAGCAAGGAGTACTTGCAGCAAAAAAAGTGTTGCAAATCATTGACGGGAAATTGCCTGCTAGCATTCCTATTGATACGCCTAAAGGCAAATATTACTTTGATTACAACGTATTAAAAAATTTTGATATTAAAAATGAAAATATGCCTATTTTAGCTACGATTGTTAACCGACCCAAAAGTTTTTTAGATGAGAATCGTGAGTTTGTCAACAGTGTTTTTGTGGTGGTTCCATTATTGTTGATTTTATTGTTGATTTTGTTGGTCACTGTGGTGCGAAAAACACGCTTGGAGATTACGTTGTTAGAACAAAATAAATTGGACAGCGTGCTTTTAAATAATATTAAAAATGCCATTTTTTGGGAGAGTAATGAAGGGATTGTTTTAGGATGCAATGCCACTTTTTGCAGTTTTTTAAACAAACAAAAAGAGGAGATTATTGGTCAACATATCAGTACTTTGATGCCTAAAAATGAGCTTTCAATAGGAAAACTGCAAGGTGATTTTGAAGAGAAAAAGTTGACACTATTAGACAGTGAAGGCAAAAAAATTTATGCACTTGTACGGCGTAAACGGTATCATGACAAAAATGATAAAGTGGTGGGGATTGTAACGGTGTTAAGTGACCACACTAATATGCGAAAACTGGAACTTCAACGACAAAAAGATGAGCAGTTTATTATCCAACGTTCTAAATCTTCTGAAATTGGAGAGATGGTAACCTCCATAGCACATCAATGGAAAAAACCGCTTATCGAAATTTCAACCATTGCTCAGGAGTTGTTGTTTATTCGAAAAAAACGTGATATTACACTTGAAGAGACCCAGTTGCACGTAGATGAAATTATGACGCAAGTGCAGTATATGACCAAAACCATTGATGACTTTAGAAGTTTTATTAAACCATCTCTGCAACAGAGCTATTTCAGTGTGAAAAAAGCCATAGACGAGACCATTGCTGTAATTGAACACAATATTAAGTACAACTATATTGAACTGAGTGTAAAGTTTAAAGACCAAGAGGACTTTACTATCTTGGGCTATCAAAATGAGTTCAAACAAGCGCTTATCAGTATTATTAACAATGCCATTGATGGGATTAAAAAGCGAAAACAAAAAGAAGAGTTTGAAGGCAGTATAAAAATTAAAGTATTTTATGATAAAAACTATATTTGTATCAGTATTAAAGATAATGGAATAGGCATACCCAAAACCAATCTTAAAACCATTTTTAAACCCTTTTATACCACTAAAAAGCAGGGTGATGGTTTTGGTTTATACATGGCAAAATTGTTAATAGAAGATAAAATGAACGGACGTATTAAAGCGTTGGAGTATGAAAAAGGGGCACACATCATGACCTGTTTTCAAAAAAGCAGTGAAGAATGAAGATATTACTGCTTGAAGACAATGAGAGACTCTCAAAGTTGATTGTTGAGTCTTTACAAGAGAAAAACTACAAAGTAGACTGGTTTGATAATGGAAAAAAGGCGATGCAAAGCATCTATGATGGCTATGATTGTTTTATTTTGGATATCAATGTTCCTGGAATTGATGGCTTAACACTGCTCAATGAAATTAAGAGTATGGATGAAACCACTCCTTGTATTATCATCAGTGCCAATGTGGATTTAGAGACGATTAAAGAGGCTTATTGTAAAGGATGCAGTGAGTATTTAAAGAAACCTTTTTATATCTATGAGCTTGAAACCAAAGTAGAAAAATTGTGTCGACATAATGTTTGCAGTGTACAGCTCAAAGAGAACTACTGTTATGATATTGAAAAAGAGAAACTTTACAATAACAACGAGGAGATAAAACTCTCTAAAAAAGAGATTTTATTGTTGAATTTGTTTGTTAAAAATCTAGAGCATATCATCACTTTTGAGCAGATTGAACAGTATGTGTGGGAAGGAGACTTGACCTCTATGGATAACATTCGAGCCTTGGTCAAACGTGTACGAAAAAAATTGCCGCACGATACGATTATTTCCCAAGGGGGCATGGGCTATAAATTTGAAACCAAAAGCAAGGAGTTGTGATGAAACGATGGTGTTGGATATTTCTGTTTTTAGCTGCGATTATTCACGCACAAGAGTTGACTTTTTTCACCTCTTTAGAGCAAGCCCAACAAGAAGCCCAACGTGAAAAAAAACCTCTTTTAATCATGTTTACACAAGAGAGGTGTTCAGCATGTGAATACATGAAAGAGAGAGTATTTGAAGATGAAATGCTCTCTTCTTATATGCATACACAGTTTGTTTTGCTTGAATTGGACATCAACAAACAAAACATCCCTATGGGCTTAAAAGTGTATGGTACACCTACGTTTTATGTCTTGAATCAAAACGGTCAAAAAGTGGGACGTCAATTTGTAGGTGGGGCACAAGCTCCAGCATTTTTAAACGTATTAAAACAATATAAAGCACAATTATAAGGAAAAAAATGTCATATCAAACCCTTTTAGGAAATGTTGATTTTTTGGAGAGTCTTCGTGGAAAACAGGCCAACTTTTTGTTGTCATGTGCAGTGACAAAAACATGTGAGATAGAAGGACTGTCTCAAGCAGGTATTCCTGGAAATTTGCATTTAACACCCACATTGGATGCGGAGTTTGTTACCACGGGAGAGGTACGTTCTTTGCCAGAGATTGCAAGCACACCTTCAGGTATTCCTACTCCTGCACTTATTACGCGTGCGGTTCATGAATTGCACCCTTTTTCAAGTATTGAACTGCTTGATTTGGGCATGAGTGTGAAAGCAAATATCAACTACTTTACAACACACGCTTTAGAGATTCCAAGTTGTGGCAATATTGCCCAAGAGGGTTCCGTGATGGATGCTTTGGAAGTGTTCCAAAAAGGGGTTGAGTTTGGGCAAAGTTACACTACCCAAGCACAGTATACTCTTTTAGCAGAGACCATACCCGCAGGTACAACAACCGCCAATGCAACAGCACAAGCTTTGGGCTATGATTGTAAAGAGTATTTTTCAAGTTCATTTAAAAATGTACCGAGAACACTTCGTGATGAAGTCATCCAAAAAGCATTAAATAAAGCTCAAACAAGCGAGGATCTTTTTACTAAGCTCAGTTTGGTCAGTGATAATATGATTGTTTTTAATGCAGGGTTTATTTTAGGACTTCAATCACAAGATCATAAACTCATACTTGCTGGTGGCACTCAAATGGCAAGTGTACTGTTGGTTGTTAACTCAGTATTAAAAACCATGGGCGGTGAAATCAACAGTGATAATCTGGCACTTTGTACGACCAAATGGATTGCTCAAGATGAGCACTCCAATATCAAAGCACTTTTAGAGTTGTTGGACTTTAAAGTCAATGCCTATTGTGCCACTTTTGACTTTTCAAGCAGTCAAAGTGAGGTGTTAAAGCTTTACGATAAAGGGGAAGCAAAAGAGGGCGTTGGTGCTGGTGGAGCGTTGGTGTATGGTTTGATTAATGGTTTAAGCACAAATACTATTGTTCAAAAAATAGAAAGTTATTTAGGATAAACATGAAACTTTTTTATTTTGGTGGTCAAAAATCGGGCAAAACGTCGTGTGCTTCCAAACGGGCACTGCAAATAGCTGATAATAAGCCCTACTATATCGCAACATATGATAACAGTTTTAATGATGAGGCGATGCAAGAGCGAATAAAAAAACACCAAGAAGAGAGAAAAGAGGATTTTATTTGTATTGAAGAGAGTCATGACTTAGCCAAAGTGATAAAAGAAGGCAATACGTATGTGGTAGATTGTATGACAATGTATTTATTGAATCACATGCAAAACAATTTTGAGGAACTTTTAGAGCAGTTAAATGCACTTTTTAGCATAGAATGCAATGTGATATTTATCCTTAATGATATTAATAGTGGGGTGATTCCTTTAGAGAAGCAGAGTCGAGAATTTGTTGATAAATCAGGGCTTTTAGGTCAGTTTTTAGCACAACAGTGCGATGAAGTGATTGAAGTTAAATACACAATAGAAAGAAGGTTAAAATGAGATATTTTCTGGATGGGATATTTTTGAGCTTTTCATACTTTTCAATCTTGCCTTTAGGCAGTAATATTAAAAAGATGCATAAGATGACGTATGATGGCGTACTCTTTGGACTGCCATTGGTGGGGTTTATTATTGGGCTTATCAGTGCAGCAAGTTTTTTGTTTTTAAAAGGTTTTATGCCCTTAGAGTACAGTGCTATTGTGAGTGCTTGTATCTATCTGGTTTTATATGGTTTTTTACACCTTGAAGCGGTGTGTGATGTGGTGGATGCGTGGTATGCCTCTTTAAGTGGTAAAGATGTGTACAGTATTATGAAAGAGCCACATGTGGGAGCAATTGGTGCCATTGCAACTTTTATTTTAGTGCTTCTAAAAGTCTCTGTGATGGTAACGCTTTTTTTAAATGGTTTGATTACGTTGGCATTGGCTGCGATGGTGTTCAGTCGTTTGGGATTGGCCTTTTCTCTTAATTGGTTTAAAGTGCACAAAAACTCAACGTTTGCACAGGAGCTTAAAAAGAGTGCCAAAGGTAAACTGCTGGTGGTGATGTTGATTGCTTATATGATTTTGGTCTATTTTGCTTTGAATGTGAATGCAGTGTTACTCTTTGCTGTGGTCTCTATTGTGGCGTTTACACTTATTTTACGTCTGCTAAAAAGTAAATTTGGCTTTTTAAACGGCGATTGTTTGGGCTTTACGTTAGAAGTGGTTGAATTGATTTTATTAAACATAGGATTGATGCTGCTTTGAAAACATTTGAACACGGTGGACAAATAGAGGCTTTTGCTAAAGCATTGGACTGTGAAGTCAATGAAGTGATTGATTTATCTTCGAACATTAACTTTGTACAGCCCAGTATTCATTTAAATTTTAATGATTTGGATATCTCTTCGTATCCAACGTACGATGCATTGTATGAAGCGATTGCTTCGAATTATGGAATAAAAAAAGAGCAAATGGAGCTTTTCAATGGGGGAAGCAGTGCCATTTTCACTCTTTTTAGACATCTTCAATTAAATAAGTGTACGATTTATTCACCTGCGTATTTAGAGTATAAAAAAGCAGCAAAAAACTTTGGCTATGAGTTGCAACTGATTAATCGCTTTAATCACTTTGATGCAGGCATAGAGCTCAACTCTTTAGTGGTGTTTGTTAACCCTTCAACGCCTGATGGACGTTATTATGATATTGAGATACTCTTGGAGTATTGGAAAGAGCAAAATGCCACAGTGCTTGTCGATGAATCTTTTTTGGATTTTACTAATGAAAAGAGTGTGATTAAATATCTCAATGAGTATGAAAATCTCTATATTTTAAAATCGATGACCAAATTTTACAGCAGTGCAGGTATTCGTGTGGGAACGCTTGTGTCCAATGCAAACAATATTAAAAAACTGCAAGAAAAAGAGCCCATGTGGAAACTCTCACAGTTTGACTCACACTATTTACAAGCTGCTTTAAAAGACAAAAGCTTTAAACAAATTGCCAAATCAGTCAATATAAAAAACAATCTTTTGCTTGAAGAGGTGTTGAAAAACTCTGGCTTGTTTAAACATGTCTACAGCAGCAGTGCCAATTATTTGTTGGTACAACTTAACAGCATGAATGCCGTGCAGTTTCAAGAGCAGTTGAAACCTTTTAAAATCATGGTACGAAACTGTGGCAATTTTGACTTTTTAGATGATTCGTATGTGCGTATTGCAGTGAAGAGTTCTCAAAGCATAGAAGTTTTAAAACAAGCATTGGAAAGCATGAAGTAGGGCGTATGAGAAATATTTCAATTTTCGGAACCAGCAGTGACGCTGGAAAATCAACCATCACCTTTGTCATTGCCAGAATTTTACAAGAGTTGGGCCACACTGTGGCGCCTTTTAAAGCTCAAAATGTTTCCAACAATGCGCATGTGTGTGATGATGGCAGTGAGATTGCCATTGCTCAATATTTTCAAGCAGAAGTGTTAGGCGTACCAACAAGTTATCATCTCAATCCCGTGCTTTTAAAATCAGGACGAGGCAACTCTGCATCACTCATTGTGGAAGGAAAAGTGGTGACCAATAAAGATGTGCGAGAGTATTATCGTGATTTGGACATGCTTAAACCGGCTGTAAAACGATGTTTTGATTTTTTAAACAGAACCTATGATTGTGTGGTGTGTGAAGGTGCTGGAAGTCCAGTTGAGCTTAATTTAATGGACAAAGACCTCTCCAATATTTTTATAGCCCAAGAGTACAACACCAAAATCATACTTGTAGCAGATATTGAAAAAGGGGGCGTATTTGCTTCTATTTGGGGTGTCTATAACTTACTGCCTGAAAAACTGCGTCACAATGTAATCGGGGTGATTGTCAATAAGTTTAGAGGAGACATGACCCTTTTTGAAGAGGGGCTACGTATCATAGAAGAGGATTTTAAAATTCCTGTGTTAGGAGTGTTGCCGTATGAGCCTTTTAATTTAGGTTTTGAAGACAGTGCCAGTTTAAAAAATTTTGTACAAAACAAAGAGAAATCAAAAATCAAAGTAGGGGTGATTGCGTATCCTACGATGAGTAACTATAATGACTTTGAACCACTCATTGCAGATGAAGAAGTCTTTGTAGAGTTCATACATAACAACATCGCGTTGGACTCTTTTGATGCCATTATTCTGCCAGGGTCAAAACTGGTGATACAAGATCTGCAGTGGTTAAAAAGTACGGGATTGTTTCATGCTTTACAAAGTTATGAGAAACAAATTTTGGGCATTTGTGGTGGCTTTGAGATGTTGTGTGTTACACTTAAAGATCCGTATGCGATTGAAAATGAAACCGCCACAGAAGAAAGAGGGCTTGGCTTGATTGACGATGAGGTTATTTTTGAGCAAGAAAAAATCTTAAAAAAGAGTCTTTATTCTCTTTTTGGATGTTCTCTTGAAGGATTTGAGATTCATCATGGAGTGCTTCAAAAATATGGTTTGGTCTATGAAAGCAAACAAATTAATGCCACATTTGTGCATGGTTTGTTTGATAACAATGCCTTTCGAACAGCATTTTTTAAACGTATTGATGCAACGTATGAAGGGTTTGATTTTCAAGAGTATAAACAAAGGCGTATTGAGAGTTTTGTTCAACGAATGAAACAACATCTGAATATACAAAGGATAGAACAAAGTGTTTTATAGCATCGCTTTATTGGCCTATATCATTGACTTTTTCTTTTCAGAGTTTGAACGTTTTAAGTGGTTTAAACACCCCATTGTCTTTATGGGAGAGTATATTGTATGGTTTGAAAAACGCTTTTATAAAGACTCCATACGACGAGGAGCGGTGTTGGTCCTATCTTTACTGTTGATTGTGTTTTGTATTGCCACGGTAATAAGTTGGATTGACAGTTTGATCATACAAGCTCTTGTTGCGAGTTTTACACTCTCTTCAAAGATGCTTTTTAAAAGCGTAAAAGATGTCATCGAGAGTCTATCGTTGGTGCAAAAAAAGGAGCGCATAGCCATGCTTGTAAGCAGGGACACGCAAGATTTAAGTGAGAGTGATGTGAATAAAGCCTGTATTGAAACCTATGCAGAAAACCTCAGTGATGGCGTAATTGCACCTCTTTTTTATTTGGTCTGTTTTGGTTTGGTGGGGGCTTATTTGTATAAAGCAGCGAATACCTTAGACTCTATGGTAGGGTATCGAACCAAACATTATGAACGTTTTGGAAAAGTGGCCGCGCGTTTGGATGATTTGCTTAATTTTATTCCTGCACGAATCACAGCAGTGTTGATTGCCGTTCTTATGGGAAGTAAAAAAGCCTTCAATGAGTTTTATATGTACGGCAAAGAGCATGCCAGTATCAATGCAGGTCTTCCCATCGCCTCAATGGCCTTGGCGTTAGGTGTGAAACTCGGTGGTGAAACCTCTTATTTCGGAGTCTTGAAAGAGAAACCCTATTTTGGAGATGGCAAAGAACAAATCAGTGAAGAGGATGTACAAAAAGCCTTAAGTCTAAAACCACGATTGGATATGGCGGTGGTGTTGTTATTAGGAGTATTGTATGTCATATAAAAAGTGGTTTGACGCCCACGCACAAAAACATGCCAAAATCATGGAAAAACTCAAAGACAGAAGTGATGATGAAGTCATAGAGTATTTTCGTTTTGAAAACATGGTGAAACATGAACCGGACTTTTGTCCTTTGTATGAAAAAAATAAACAGTGCCACGAGATGGAGAATCTCAACTGTTATTTATGTGCTTGCCCCAATTTTCGTTTTGATGATGATGGCTTTGAGCAACAAAACGGCAAAACCCTTTTCTCGTTTTGTAGTATTGACAGTCGCGATGGAAGTCAATTTGAAGGGGAAGATTACATTCATCAAAACTGTGCAAGCTGTATCGTACCGCACAGAGTCTCGTACATTAAAAAACATTTCCAACGAGATTGGAAAAGCATTATGAAAGAGGTTGAACCTAAAAAATAATGGTGAAGATATTTTGCCCTTTTTGGTGCGTATATTTGAACTTAAAGCCGTGCAGATCAACAATGGTTTTTACAATATAAAGACCCAATCCAAAACCATCGCTTCGCTTCTCCTCTTGTGAAAAAGGCTCCGTGTAGTAATCTAACTCATTTTTTAGAGGTTCCCCATGCGAGATGATCTCCACTTTTTGTTTTGTTGCTCGTGCAACCACATCGCCATGCGTATTAAACTTCACTGCATTGTCTAAAAGGTTTTTTAAAACAATACAAAAAAGGTCTCTGTCCACACACGCTTGAAATTTTTCAAAACGCGTGGTAATCGGCAGTGCATCTGTGAGCATGAGTTTAAGTGTTTGCGTATACAGATGAAAAAACTCCACTTTCTCTTTGTGAAGATTTAAAATATTCGAAGAGATTTTCTCTACGGTTGAAAGCTCTTTAATGATGTTATTCATTCTCTCAAAGGCATTTTGTAAAATCTCTTTATCGCGCACATTAGGAAGCGTTTCTGCGATAATCATGCCTTTGGTAATAGGGGTTTTAAGTTCATGCATCATGTTTCTCATAAAAAGGTTTTTTGACTTGGATTGGTTTTTAATAAACTCCAAAGCTTTGGCAAAACTTCGCGCAATTTTTCCTATCTCGTCGTTGCTGTAGGCGTTTATTTTGACGTTGATGTCTCCTTGTGAAAATTGGTCAATTTGTTTGGTGAGTTTTTTTAATGGTTTAAGTTTTCGTCCCAAAAGAATGTACAACATCATAAAAGTGATAAAAAACAGCGTATAGATAAACAGGGCAATTTGAAAGTTATAGGGTTTGGGTTGTAAGTCTTTGAGCATGAGGTTGTAGCTAAGTTGTTGCACGTAGATATAAAAGTTATCATCGGCTTTATAAACCCTCATTCTTCCTATATAGGAGTTTTTAATCAGTTGCAGTTCAGAGTTATTAATAATATCCAGCTTTTTATCTCGTTTTTTAACCTCTTTAACATCAAATTGATCATACATGCTTTCTAAATCTTCACTGCTAGGGTAGGTTTGAAGACGTTTGAGCAAAGACTCTGCAATGAACATATAACGTTGATGTTGAGAGATGATGTAACGCTCTTTATCAAGATTAACAAACAACACAAATGCGAGAGTAATGGCAAAAAAAGCCACGGCAAAAATGATATTGATAAACGTTGAGATGGATATGTTTTTCATTGGATTAATTGATAACCAATTCCTCGAACGGATTTGATGTAGGTTTGAGAATCATCGATTTTAGAGAGTTTTGTTCTGATTCGTGAAATCATCACATCGATGTTTTTAAGACTGCTGTCATCTTCAATATGAAAACTGTCATAGATGAAATCTTCTCGTGATACAACCCCACCTTTTCTTTGAATAAGCAGTTTTAAGATATCAAACTCTGCCATCGTAAGCTCCAAGGCTTTACCTTGAAAGAGTATCTGCATGTCATCAGTTTTAAGAGTAAAGACAGTGTTGCTTTCATCTGATGTTGTTTCAACGGGTTGCATGCGTTTCAAAATCGCTTTGATTCTGGCACTGAGCTCTCTTGGGTTATAGGGTTTGGGCAAGTAGTCATCTGCACCTCGTTCTAAGCCCATGACTTTATCTAAAATATCATCACGTGCACTGGTGATAATAATAGGAATAGAAGAGACCGCTCTGATTTTAGGGATGAGTTCTAATCCATCAATTTCAGGCAAAGTTAAATCCAAAATCAAAAGTTTATACTTCTTTTCAGTACTGATCATGGACAATCCCGTATAAGGGCTGTCCGTGTTGGTTACTTCAATATCAAAAGAGCTCAGATATCGCGTGATGATATCTGCAAGCTCCAGATCGTCTTCTATCATAAGTACAGGTGTTATGGGATATCCTTTTTATTGAATCACAAACAAAATAGTTTGCCCAAATCGATTCACATAGATTCGTTTATTGGCTTTATTGTACTGTTTCAATGCTTTATCCACATCGCTTAATTGTTTGATTTCAATGTCTTCAATTTGGATGATAACATCCCCTGCTTGAAAACCAACTTTTTCAGCTTTGCTTTTTGGTTCAACATCTCGTACCATCACCCCTTCAAAATTTCGAGGCAGTCTGAATTGTTGGATAATTTGGTCATTAATCTGTGTCAGTTTTAAGCCGCCAAGTACAGTTCCTTCTGTCGCTGCTGTGAGTGTTGAACGATCGGCCAATACAATGACTAAGGTGATCTCTTTTTTGTTTCTTTCAACTTCTAAGACCACTTTTTGTTTTGGTTTAAAATCTCCAATGACGTTTTGTAAATCCACACGGTCTTTTATGGCAATGTCATTGATTTTATAGATTAAATCCCCACGTTTAAGACCATATTTGTCTGCAGGTGTGTCATCTTCAACATCAAGTACCAATGCCCCTTGTTTTCGTTTATAGACTTTTTCTAACTCTGGACTTAAGTCATCGATGATGACACCTAAATAACCACGAGTGACTTTCCCATCTTGAATCAGTTTTGTGACCACATTTTTGACCATATCCACAGGAATGGCAAATCCAATACCGTCATTACCTCCACTTTTTGAGATAATGGCTGAATTAATACCAATGAGTGCTCCACGACTGTCTACAAGTGCTCCCCCAGAGTTCCCTGGGTTGATTGAGGCATCGGTTTGAATGAAGTTTTCGTATCGGTTGATCCCTACTTTGTTTTTATTCAGTGCTGAAATAATTCCTTGTGAAACAGACTCCCCTAAACCAAATGGGTTTCCAATGGCAAAAATTACATCCCCAATGCGTAAATCGTTTGATGAAGCAAATTTAATGGGAGTTAAGTTATTGGCTTCAATTTTAACCACGGCAATATCTGAATCGGCATCTTTTCCAATGATTTTTGCAGTGTACTCTGTTTTGTCGTTTGAAAGCGTGACGGTAACTTCATCCGCATTTTCAATGACGTGATTGTTTGTTACAATATATCCATTGCTTGATACAACCACCCCAGACCCCAGTGAACGTTGGATTCTGCTTTCGTTAAACATCTGTCCAAAGCCTTCCCCAAAGAATTTTCTTAAAAATGGGTCATTGAGCATTTGTAATGGAATATTATTATTTTGACGTACATGTTTTTTTGCAGAAATATTCACCACTGACTTCATAGGTTCTTTAATAATGTCATGAAATGAAAAGAGTTGAGTTGTTGTATTGGGAATCACTCTTTGAGGATTCTCTTTAACGGTTTCAAATGTAATGGATGCTGCAAACAGATTTGCAGACATAAACCCAGTAATGATAAAAAGTTTTGCGCCCTTTTTCAACATATGTGTATCCTTTTTTCTAAATGTTTACCAAATTGTAACCACTATGAATAAACTGTAAACCAATGAAAAGTTAATAAAAGGTTAATAAAGCGCAAAATAAGGGCTTTAGTAACCTTTTAAAGTTTTTCTGTTCATATTTTATATATAGTATCAAAATGTGAATAAAAGATTCTCTTTGGGTTTATTTCAATGCCAAGCCTGAACCAATCTTGATGTGTGTATAGAGTTTTCCAATCACAGTGACTCTGTCGCAATCACTTAAGCTATTGAGTTTTGGAAATTTTTCGTTATCAGAGATGATATCAATCCCTTTTTTCCCTCGAAAATGTAATCGTTTGATTTGAAGGGTGTCATCAATATTAATAAGATAAATTCCATCCACTTCATAGAAACTTCTTCCATTGGCCATATCTATAATCACCCAGTCGTTCATGCTGATAGTGGGTTCCATGCTGTCGCCCACAACTTTAAACATCATCAGGTTTTCAGGTTTGATATTGGCATCCAGTACAAAGGCTTTGCTGACTCTTATTTTTTTACTGTCTGCTTCTTCAATGACCCCTTCACTTCCTGCTCCAACTGCACCATTGTAAACCTCTAAGATATAACTGTCCTCTTCGGAGCTTGATTCAAATAAAAAGTTGTCATTATTGGCTTGAATGGTTTGATGTTTTGATATTTTTTTTAATGTGCGTGGTGAATTGTCAAAAAGGAGTTGTTCAGGGATACTTAAAGCCTCTGCTAATGCGTAAATATCACTGATTTTGACATTGGTGCCATTTTCCCAAGATTTGATGTTTTCATAGGTCGTTTTTTTTCCCGTGATGGCTTCAACTTTTTGTGCCAATACGCCTTGTGAAAGCCCTGCTTGGTTTCTGTAATATTTTAAATTACTGCTAAATTGCATGCCATCTCCTTGTATAGTAATTATATTACCAAAATATATAGTAACAAAAATACTATTTAAGAGAACTTTGATAGAAATAATATTACTATTACATTTAGTAATTATGTTGCTAATTGCAATACAATCGTTCAAACATTAAAAGGAGAAAAAATGAGTATTCGAATCAATACATATGAACTTCTTGTGCAAGAGTTAGGGGAAGAGCTGGCATTTAAAGTGTGTGATAGTTTTTCAGGCATTGAGCTTAAAATACCCAAAAAAGCACATAAGACTTATCGCATTAAAGAGATGGTACGACGACACTTGAAACTGTTACAAATAGAAGATAAAAAAACACGATTTGTGAAATTTTTCAGCACCGAAATGCAGTTGAGTCGTCGAGTGATTTATAAAATAATTCAGGAGGTGGAAGATGAGTACCGAAAATAAAAAAAGAAAAAAACAGATCAAACAAAAAGAGGTGAACCAATTGGTTCAAGAGGTGGTTTATATTGATAAAAAGTTGATACAAAAGGTTAAGAATGGCAGTGCTACTAAAGAGGAGGAGGTGGAATTGCTCTTAAAAATTTAGAGATAAATTTGAAAAAAAACATCTCTTTTGTGCACAACAATCCTTTTATAATTTGACTGTTGAAAGCGTAAAACGACTCTCTTTGAGTGTTCGTTTTATATGGTGAGCCCAAGGCTTTAACAGATTAAAATAAAAAAGGAAAAAACATGGCAACAGAAAATGTTGTAGAAAATTTAGTGGACAACGTAAGACTTCTATTATCAAGTGATACAAGTCTGGAGAGTTTAAAAGAGATTGACCTTTGTGTCAAACAAAACAGAATTGATTTAGAGAGCATTGAACCTTCTAAAATCACAGGTTTAGAAGAGATCTTGGCATTAAAAGTCAATGTATCTGATATTGTGGATGATTTGGTTTCAACCCTTACTAGTGCCCCTTTGAGTGCAAATCAAGGAAGAGTTTTAAATGAGAAGTTAACCATTGCAAGCAGTGCAATTGAGGCGATTAAAACCGTACTTGCAAGTGATGACACAACGCTTGACGAGTTACAAGAGATTGTGAACTTTATCAAACAAAACAAAGCAGATTTAGCAACATTAGATTTAAGTAATATTGCTGAAACAAGCGAATTAAAACACTTTACACAAGCTTTAAAAGAGAAATTGGAAAACCTACCAACTAAAAGTGAGTTAAAAAACTTCACCGTACCTACGGGAATGATTTTTATTAACCCTTCATCGGTGATTCCTGAAGGCTTCTTTGAGTGTAATGGAGCAGAAGTTTCAAGAGAAGAGTATGCAGAGTTGTTTGCCGTTATTGGAACAACCTATGGAGTAGGGGATGATATTACTACATTTAATTTACCTGATTTACGAGGCGAGTTTGTCCGAGGTTGGGATAATGAAAGAGGTGTTGATATTGATAGAGATATTGCAAGTTTTCAGGATTGTGAAAATAAGAATCATACACATACTGGTACGGTAACTTCAAGTGGAACACATAAGCACACTATAAAAGGAGGTAGTTTTTCATCAGGACAACCCTATAGACCTACGATGCAACAAAATGATGATAGTCGTACAGTAATAATGTCAAACTCAAGTCAATCATTTACTATAAGTATTGATGATAGTGGTGCTAATGAAACACGACCACGAAACATCGCAATGATGTATTGCATCAAATATTAGGCAAAAATATGGAGAGTTGGCACGTATCTTTGGCGGTGGTTGTGTGTGGTGTGATTGCTCAGTTTGCTGTGAATAAGTATCAAAACGGTGAATTTAAAAAGCAAATTGATGGTCTATTTAAACGTGCAGATAAACACTCTGAAGATATTGTGCAACTTCAAACGCAAAAAAAACAGTATTTAACCACGCACAGAGCGGATGAAGTCTATTTGCGAAGAAAAGAGTTTGAGCTTTTTGAAAAGCATTTGGACCGTCGCTTTGATACGTTGGATAAGAGTGTAGCGCGTATTTTGAACTATGTCGAAGCAAAATATAAGGAGTGAGTATGTTGGAAGTTTTGTCTGCCATATTTGGAAGCGGTGAGGTGATTAAAAAAAGTTTGGAACTCATCGATGAAGCATGGACTTCAGATGAAGAAAAAGTGCAAAATCAAGCCAAACTCATAGAGGTTAAAACCCGAGCAAAAATGCAGCTTATTTCTGCATATGCGCCTTTTAAATTGGCACAACGATATTTAGCAGTGATGTTTACCGTTGTTTTTTTGTTCATCATGGCAAATGGGGTATTAGGTGCACTGTATGGATGGGTGAATATGGACAATGTTCACAAAGCGTTGGATTTTGCCAATAAAATGTGGCTTGGGGAGATTATGATGGCCATTGTCTCTTTCTATTTTGGCGGAGGTTTTATTGAGAGTTTGAATAAAAAGGAGAAACATGAAACGTAGTTATCCGGGAGTCATCATTCATTGCAGTGAAAGTCATTTTGGAAATGCACAAGAGATTGAATTGTGGCACAGACAAAGAGGTTGGGATGGCATTGGCTACCATTTAGTCATTCTTAATGGGCATGTTGAAAACAACACCTATTTGGAGTTTATGAACGGTCAAATTGAGATGGGAAGAGACTGGGACAAAGCAGGAGCTCATGCCAAAGGGTATAATGACTATTTGGGGATCTGTTTAATTGGAAATGAGCAGTTTTCAACCCGCCAGTATGAGGCGTTGCAAACGGTGTTAAACTCATTGGTGCAACAGTATGATTGGACAAAAGAGAATATTTTATTTCATTATGAAGTCTCCTCTAAAAGTTGTCCCAATTTTGACAAAGAATGGTTTTTAGAGAATTTTATGCCCGCATTAGTATAGCTTAAAAGCTATACTAATTTTAAAGGTCAGTTTTTAAGACTGCCCCGCTACTTGCATTGGTTACTAAGCTTCGGTATTGTCCTAACCATTTTGAGTTAAGAGGTTTTTTGAGTGGTTTGAAGGTTGCTTTTCGTTGTGCAATCTCTTCATCACTTAAGTTTACAGAGAGGATATATTGATCCACATCAATATGGATTTCATCGCCATCTTGCAGTAGTCCAATCATTCCACCTTCTGCTGCTTCAGGAGAAACGTGACCAATAGAAGCCCCTCTGGTTGCCCCAGAGAATCTTCCATCGGTGATCAAGGCAACTTTATCTCCAAGACCCATTCCCATAATCAATGAAGTAGGTGCAAGCATCTCTTGCATACCTGGACCACCTTTAGGACCTTCATATCGAATAACAACCACATCACCCGCTTTTACTTTACCATCAATGATGCCTTTAATCGCTTCTGGTTGTCCATCAAAACAAACAGCCTTACCAGTAAATACTCTATCACCTGTAATACCAGCTGTTTTAATAACCGCACCTTGTTCTGCTAAATTACCATAAAGAATCGCCAAACCACCCACTTGTGAATAGGGGTTATCAATGGTGTGGATGATGTTGGTATCTTTGATGTATGCATCAGAGATTTTCTCATATAAAGACTCACCTGAGATGGTTAAGTTATCAATTAAGATATCATCACCTCGTTTGGTCATCTCTTTCATTACGGCGTTTACACCACCTGCTTTATTGATGTCCTCCATATGCACGGTTGAAAGTGATGGAGAAATTTTAGCAATGTGTGATACTCTTTTAGAGATTTTGTTAATGTCTTCAAGGTTGAAGTTTACTTCAGCTTCTTTAGCAATAGCAAGCATGTGAAGAACTGTATTAGAGCTTCCACCCATTGCCATATCGACTGCAAAAGCATTTCTAACTGCATTTTCATTTAAGATGTTTCGTAATTTAAACTTCTCTGTTGCTTGTGCATCTTTGGCAATTTCACACACTCTTCTGGCAGCTTTTCTGTAAAGCTTTTCTCTTTCAGGCGTTAAGGCTAAAATCGTACCATTTCCTGGCAAGGCAATTCCCATGGCTTCCATAAGGGTATTCATGGAGTTTGCAGTGAACATTCCTGAACATGAACCCCCACTAGGACAGGCATTACACTCGATATCTTTCAGCTCTTCATCGCTCATCTCACCTGCTTCGTGTTTACCTACGGCTTCAAATGCGGTTGCTAAGTCAATAGGAGTTCCCTCTTTGGTATGCCCTTTTGCCATAGGTCCACCACTGACAAAAACCGTAGGAACATTAACTCGTAATGCTCCCATGATCATACCAGGTACAATCTTATCGCAGTTTGGAATTGCAATCATTGCATCAAGTTTATGCGCGTTCATCACGGTTTCAATTGAACTTGCAATCAGTTCTCTTGATGGAAGAGAAAAGAGCATTCCATCATGTCCCATTGCGATACCATCATCAACTCCAATGGTATTAAACTCAAACGGTACACAGCCGTTTGCTTTGATTTCATCTTTAATAATTTTTGAAACTTTATCTAAAAAGAAGTGCCCTGGAATGATTTCAATAAATGAGTTGGCAACACCAATAAATGGCTTGTCAAAATCTTCATCTTGTAATCCTGTTGCTCTTAATAATGATCGATGAGGTGTACGTTGAAAACCTCTTTTTACTTCATCACTTCTCATTGAATATCCTTATACATTAATAAATTTGATTGATTATAGCAGAAAAATAAAAAAATTTCAGTAAAAGCCTTGACAAATAAAAATTTTTTAAATATAATTCCACTCCATTTTGATAAGAAGACTTATCTAAAAGTACACACAAAGTGCGAGTGTGGCGGAACTGGTAGACGCGCGGGACTTAAAATCCCGTTCCCGTTTGGGAGTGTGAGTTCGATTCTCACCATTCGCACCACTATAATAATGTTATGTAGAGAGTTGCCAGAGTTGGTCGAATGGACCGGTTTTGAAAACCGGCGAGGTTCACGCCTCCGAGGGTTCGAATCCCTTGCTCTCTGCCACTTCTTTTTTAATCATTTTTTCTTATCACTGTTAAAATGATTTTTGTTGGAGGTATAGCAAAGTTGGTAATGCCCGGGATTGCAAATCCTGTATGCGTCGGTTCGAGTCCGGCTACCTCCTCCAAGTCTTATATAAAACCCCTAAAACAGAGAATACAATATTGCCAAGCTGATGAATGGTTGAGAGAATCAATAAGAAAAAAATGTCAGCATATAGACTTCTGCTTTATGCAGAATGTCTATAAGTCAGTTTGCTTTTCTTCTTTCTTTAATATAAATGAATGAAAAACCAGCGGCTGCAAATGCTGCTATAAAGTAGATAAAGTCCAAGATTTCCATTGTTGTCTCCTAAAGAGAATGATTTTAATTATTGTAACAAAAAGATGTCACATTTAATTAAACTTAAAATAAAAAAATAAATTTTTTATTAAAGTAATTCTTGTTTTTGAGTCGAAATAGGCAAAATAATCTCAAAACAGGCACCCGTGTACTCTACATCTTCATACTCAAAAACTCTGTTTTGTGCTTTTAAGACTCCTTCCATATGCTCTTCAATGATTTGCTTGGACATATAAAGACCAATACCCGTTCCATTGCTCTCTTGTTTGGTCGTAAAATAAGGATCGAAGATTTTATCAATGATTTGAGGTGGAATACCACCTGCATTATCTTGAATGATTAAATGAACATTTTTTTTATCTTCACACAGATGACTTTTTATGAAAATAAGGCGTCGTTGATGTTTGTGTTTGATGAGCTCATCACGTGCATTGTTTAAAATATTTAACAATGCTTGCGTAAACTCATTTTGCAGATTATAGAGTTTTGTATCTTCTAAAGCTTCTATTATAAGAATATCGTGATTGACATATTGGGGTTTGACAAGTGAAATTGCTTTTGCGATGGCATCACAGAGTTGAAATGCATTTTTGCTTTTGTGTGGTTTGAAAAAATCCCTAAAATCATCAATGGTTCTTGACATGTGTTGTACGGAGTTATTGATAGCATCCAATGTATCAAGCAAAAATTGATCGTTGAGCATTTCAAGCTCTTTTTGAATTTTAATACCTGTTGCAGAGGTTGAAATAACCGAAAGAGGTTGTCTCCACTGATGCGCAATATTGCCTATCATTTCGCCCATTAACGCCATCTTACTTTGTTGAATTAAAAGACGTTCGGTGAGCATTCGATTATTAACTTCATTGGTCACTTTTTGAGTCAACTCTTGATTGCTTCTTTTAATCTCGGTGATATCAATGGCAATACCAAGCAGATAGGTTTTATAAAAAAGTGTGAAATATTGTATTTTGACACGGATAATTTCAAAATAGTATTCATTGTTATCTTTACTGACGTATTTCTCAATAGTTCTTAAGTCCCCTTTTTCTAAAGCTTTTTTGTCTTTTTCATTCGAATTAATTGGTGTATTATCTTTAATCACTTCATATGAATTTTTGTTGATCAGATCTTTTTTGTGCGCAAAACCTAAAAACTCTAAAAGAGCTTGATTGATGATTTTAAAATCACCGTTTGTGTCTTTGATATAAATGGGGTGAGGAATATTGTTGATGATGTTATCCAGTAAAATGGTTTTACTTGATTGTACGTATGCACTGAACATCGCTAAAGGAAGCCCTAATATGCCAATGATAAAAAAGAGTCTCAACATTTCAAATTGCAACTCATTGAGTTGTTGCGTATAAAGGCTCTTTTTTAAGGCGTATAAAATATAAAAGTCATTGTCTGTCAGTTGAATTTTTCTTAAATAATAGGTTTTATTTTGATCCCAATAGGGATTTTCAATGAGATTATTGAGATTAGGTATCTCTTGAAATGCTTTATAATCTGTTTTAAGCTGGTTGCTCCAGCTTTTTTCATGGTTAGGATGCAGAAGAAAGTTGCCATTTAAATCAATACAAAACACATCAAACTCTTTAATCTCTTTGATTTTATTTACAAGTTCTTGTGCATCAAAGTTAATGATCAGTAGTCCATTAAAGATGTTGTCAGAATAGATCGGTTTTGCAATACGTATGGTGGGTCTAAAAGGGCGTTCTATTGTTTTGTTTTCTACATTTAAGTCCAAATCAGAAACATAAAATTTTTCTGCACTGAGTGCTTTTGTTTTTTGGAAATAGTAACGACTGCTTTTATCTTGAAGTTGCACTTTTTTTTCAATTTTATTATTTTTAAGACGATCAAAACGGATGATTTCTTGACCTTTGGCATTGATATAGCGCAGTTGAAACATATGTTTGTTGGATTTGATGTTTAAAAGCATATTGTTTTCAAGGTGTTTAAACGCTTGATTGGTTTTGGGTGTTTGTTTTAAATGAGAAAGCTCATAAATAGCATCCAGTTGAAGTTTGTAATGATTGATTTGTTGTTGTAAAAAGGTATATGTTTGTTGAAATTCATCTTGTGCTTTTTCTTTATACGATTGATACAGCCACTCTTTTTGGTTTAAAAACAGAACGACATAGAGTATGACGGAGATAACGAAACCTAATACAATAATTGTTAAAAAGGAACGTATCAAATAATGTAAATAAGTCTTTTTTTCCATGATGAATTGTAAAAAAGAGAAGGTTTAAAGATAATTGCATAATATGTTTAATTATTTCTTTTAAGTGACATTTTGGACTTGTCACCATTTAATAAAAAATGAGCAGTTCTACTTATATTTTATTAACAATTGGTTAACTTTTATCTTATTTAGGGCAAGAAAATGTTACTATTCAAAAATATTTACGCAAAGTGAGTGGAATGAAAAGAGTAGTTTATATTTTTTTAATTTTTGTGACGGTCTTGAATGCATCGCTTCTTGCACAAGAATCGATAACTCAGTCAGCACACAATCAAGATGAATTTATGGAAAGCTTTGATGCAGAGTATAATGAAGCCAACGATATTTTTGATCCATTGAGTGGTTATAACAGTGCAATGACGACATTTAATGACTCTTTTTATATGAATTTCGTAAAACCAGTATCTACGGTTTATGCGGATTATGTACATGAAAACATTCGAACGGGTGTTGATAATGTGTTTAATAACCTTTTGTTTCCTGTACGATTTATTAACAATATTTTACAGTTTAAACTTGTTAATGCTTCAGAAGAGTTGGCACGATTTGGTATCAATTCAACCTTTGGACTTTTAGGCATTATGGATGTTGCCAAAGATATCAATTTAAAACCTCACAAAGAGGATTTTGGGCAGACATTAGGGTTTTATGGTGTTGGCAGTGGATTTCATGTGGTATTGCCTTTTATAGGACCTTCAAATATGCGAGACATTGTTGGATTGAGTATCGATAATTTGGCCAATCCTTTATCTTCTAATATGGGTTATGAACCGTATCAAATCCCAAATCACTCTTCTGAACAAGCGGCAATAATTGGGGTACGAATGATCAATCATACCTCTTTACACCTCAATGAATATGAAAAATTAAAGGAATATGCTGTAGACTTATATCCTTTTTTACGAGACGTGTACGAACAGCGTCGAAAAAATGAGATTGAACAGTAGAGGGTGAAATGAAAAAAACAATAAAGATTGTAGTGATTTGTTGTCTGTTTTTGACGCAAGCATGTGCTTTAAAAGAGGATGTACTTTTGGATCAAATGCGTTCTAAAATTAACAATGCTACAAAACTTTTACAAAATAAAACGATGGATGAAACACAAAAAGAGCATGCATTATTTAATCTGTTTGATCCTGTATTTGATTTTGAGTTGATGTCTAAATTGAGTTTGGGACGACAATGGATGAGTTTAACCAATGAACAACAAGAACTTTATAAAAAGACTTTTGAGGATAAACTCAAAGCTTCGTATATGGATCAATTGAATTTATATACCAATCAACAAGTCCTTGTTCAAGGGATTACAAAAACAAAATCCAATAGAATTGAGCTGTTGATGCATATCAAAGGGACTGAAGATACTTACGAAGTCATCTATAAATTTTATAAAAATAAACAAAATGATTGGTTGATTTATGATATCAATATTTTAGGTGTCAGTATGATTCAAACTTATATCAACCAATTTGTAGGCGTCCTTCAAAAAGACTCTTTTGAAGCGTTGATTCAAAAACTCAGTGAAGTGAAGGCGATCTCAAAGTAGTTCCATGTTAGAAAAAATATATCAATCTTTTATTCTACCGCACCCTAAAAAAATCCTTTTTTTTATTTTTTTAGCGGTGTGTTTTTTAGGTTTTCATGCCATGAAATTAGAGATTGATGCTTCCGCTGATACCCTTCTTTTAGAACATGATAAAGATTTAAAGTTTTCTCGAGAGATTTATAAACGATATGGAACGAGTGATTATCTTCTTTTAGCATACACACCTAAACATGACCTTCTTTCTGAACAAACACTTCAAACCATTGCTTCGTTGAGTGAAGCTTTAAAGAAGTTACCAAGTGTACACTCCATTAACTCTATTTTAAATGTACCACTTCTGCAAAGCCCGCCAAAAAACTTGGCAAGTTTAGTGGATAATGTGCCTACATTAGAAAAAGGTGGCGTGGATAAAGAGCTTGTTAAACAGGAGTTTTTAAACTCACCTTTATACGCCAATGCTCTAGTAAGCAGTGATTTTAAAACTACGGCAATTTTAATCTATTTGGAACGTGATGAAAAATACTTCTCTTTGATTCAACAAAAAGAGGAGTTGGAGTTAAAGAAAAAAGAGCAACCTCTAAGTGAAGAAGAGTCTGAAAAACTTAAAAGCCTTCAAAAAGAGTATAAACAACATAAAGAGATTCAACGACAAAAAGAGCATGAAAACATTGAAAACATCAGAACAGTGATGGCCAAATACCAAGATACTGGTGAGTTGTTTTTAGGTGGTGTGAATATGATTGTGGACGATATTATCACCTATATTAAAGGGGACTTACTCATTTATGGTACCACACTTTTAGCCATACTTATAGCCGTACTATGGATGATTTTCAGACATCTTCGATGGATTTTGGTTACTTTAGGGATTTGTTTACTCTCAGTAATTTCAACTTCAGGTCTGTTGGGTTTATTTGATTGGCAAGTGACTGTTATTTCGTCTAACTTTATCTCTTTGCAACTGATTATTACAATTTCAATTGTAGTGCATTTGATTGTGCGGTATAATGAACTGCACAATGAAAACTCTACAGCAACACAACAAGAGTTGGTTCTACAAACAGTGCTTTCAAAAGCCAAACCTTCATTTTTTGCCATTATTACTACCATTGCAGGATTTTCTTCTTTGATGGTATCTGATATTAAACCGGTCATTAATCTTGGATGGATGATGAGTACAGGGATCGCTATCTCATTATTATTGGGTTTTTTGGTTTTTCCTTCTGTGTTAATGTTACTTCGAAAAGTAGAAGTACACAAAACAGATTTGCAACATCTTTTTTCCATGACAAAACTCTGTTCTAACAGTGTAATTCGTTTTGGGAAACCGATTTTAATCATCAGTCTGTTTGTGTTTATCTTCTCTTTATGGGGTGCGAGTAAACTCATAGTAGAAAACAGTTTTATCAGTTATTTTAAACAAAGCACACCAATTTATCAAGGAATGAAAGTCATTGACCAAAAACTGGGAGGTACAACACCACTGGATGTTATTATGAATTTTAAAACCGTTGAGCAAACAGAAGATGCCAACGATGGCTTTTTGGACTCTTTTAGTGAGGAGTTTTCGGTTAATCAAGATGCACCTGAATACTGGTTTACACTCGATAAAATGCATCAAATCATTAAAGTGCATGACTATTTAGAAAGCATTAATGCCATTGGAAAAGTGCAATCTTTGGCAACCACTCTTAAAATTGGTAAAAGCCTTAATGAAGGAAAAGAGTTAGAGAGCATTCAATTGGCACTTCTATATAAAAAATTGCCACAAGAGTATAAAGATATTATTCTCTCACCTTATGTGAGCATAGAGAATAACCAAGTACGTTTCACGACACGTATCATTGACTCAAAAGAGAATTTACGTAGAAACGAATTACTTGAAAAAATCAAAACTGATTTACCTACGGTGGTTTCACCGCAAGAGGCTACTTTTCAACTCTCAAGTTTGATGGTGTTATACAATAATATGTTGCAGTCGTTATTCAAATCTCAAATTTTAACCATAGGAATTGTAGTAGGTATACTCTTTATTATGTTCTTGGTACTCTTTAGATCACTTAAAGTTGCTTTGATTGCTTTAATTGTAAATATCATACCTATTAGTATTGTTTTTGGTGTGATGGGCTTTTTAAATATTCCATTAGACATTATGACCATCACCATTGCAGCCATTTCTATTGGTATTGGAGTCGATGATACCATTCACTATATTCATCGATTTACTGACGAGTATGAAAAAACAAATGATTATATTCAAGCCATGAAAAATGCACACAACAGTATTGGCTATGCCATGTATTATACTTCCTTAGTGATTGTGCTTGGATTCTCTATATTGGTATTATCAAATTTTATCCCTACCATTTACTTTGGACTATTGACTGTTTTAGTCATGTTCATGGTACTTCTAGCAGACCTTTTACTCTTACCAAAACTGCTTGTAATGTTAAAGCCATTTGACATAAAAAGAGCATAAAACAAAAAAATCAAAAATTTAAGCCAATATTTAGATTAAACCCTTGACAAGGGGTAAGAATTTGTCTATAATTCCCGTCCAATTTCAGAGGAACGATAGAAAGTTTTGGTCTGAAGAGTTCTTTAAAAGAAGAGGTTTGT
>NZ_PDKN01000011.1 GCF_004116335.1 Candidatus Marinarcus aquaticus | reverse complement strand
TTTTTGTAGTATCTCTAAAAAATACTTAAAGTTGCCATAAATGAATACAAATAATATCTTTTATAAGTCCCATTTTACCGATATTATAGACTAATTATTTATTTTGAGTTAAGGTGTGCTCTTGTATTATTGAAACTGTTACTTCACCTATAAAAAAAGGTTTTTACTTTTTTATAGTGTCGTTAAATCATTATTAAATATTATATATATAATCAACTATCATTATTAATTTACCTAATGATTTAATATAAGTAATTATTAAATTATCAGATAACTTTTAGTGTGTTATTAATGTAAAAGGATGTTCATGAGCACAGAGGTTTCCCGTAGAAAGTTTCTCCAAGGGAGTATCGCACTGAGTGTCATTGGTGGCATGGCCTCAACCAACCTTTTTTCAAATGAAGAGAAAAAAGGCAAAATAAAAACCACTACAAAAACAAATACAACTCAAGCACGAACAGTATCTACGCTTTGTGAAATGTGTGTAAACAAATGTGCTTTGATTGCCAGAGTCGAAAACAATATTATTACCAAACTTGATCCAAATCCACTTTTCCCTAAATCCCGTAATATGCTGTGTGCCAGAGGAAATGCAGGAATACAAGCCCTGTATGACCCCGACAGACTTAAATACCCCATGATCAGAGTAGGAGAGAAAGGCGAAGGTAAATTCAAACGAGTCTCGTGGGATGAAGCGTTTGAATATATCAAAGAAAAAACGGTAAAAATTTTAGATGAAGAGCAAGACAATCGTTCCAGCTTTATGTTTTGTGCCGGTGAAGGAATGGCGGAACATACCTTTAAAACCTTTTATGATGGTTTTGGTTCATCAAATTGGCTCAATCACTCTTCTATTTGTTTGCAAACAGTGGCATCGGCTTACGGAGTGACGCTTGGAACGTATCCACAAGCCGACCTTGAAAATGCCCAATACATTATCATGGCGGGGGCAAATCGGGCGGAAGCATTTGTGACTCCAGATACCATGGATTTTGTTAAAAAAGTTAAAGCCAAAAAAAACAGTGCAAAACTCATTTGTGTCGATCCTCGTTTTACAAACACTGCAGCAAAATCGGATAAATGGTTGGCCATAAAACCTGGAACAGATTTGGCATTTGTTTTGGCTTTGACCTATGTTACATTAACAGAAGAGTTATACAACAAAACCTATGTGGCTGAAAACTTCAATGGTTTTGAAGAGTACAGTGCAATGATTTTAAAAGAGAACTATACACCAGAGTGGGCAGAAAAAATCACAGGCATAAAAGCCAAAGAGATATATGAAATTGCAAGAGAATTTATGGCAAATGCACCCAAAGCCATCTACTACCCAGGACGACGAAGTACCTTTTCTAAAAATGATTTTCAACTCAGACGTGCAATGGCCATCTTCCAAGCTTTAGGAGGAGGAATTGATTGTAAAGGAGGTCTCGTTTTTGGGAAGCAATTTAAACTCAAAGATCATGAAGAGATTATTCCCATGTATGATAATGCGAAAGCAAGAGCAGTCGTCATGAACAATCAACACATCGGCTATGACAGTTGTGCCATTGTCAGTGGTGGAGGTTCTTGGATAAGTTGGAGAAACAACTTTTTAGAAGAAACTCAACCGTATAAAGTTCGTGGGATGTTTTGTTATAAACACAATCCCATGATGAACATGCCCAACACAGCAAAAACAGCTCAAATGCTTAAAAAAATGGAGTTAGTTGTCTGTATAGATACCATGCCAAGTGATACCGTTATGTATGCAGATGTTGTCTTGCCTGAGTGTACTTATCTTGAAAGAACCGATCCTGTAAAAACATTTGGCGGTGTTGAACCTGCCATTGCACAACGAAATAAAGTAATCGACCCTATGTATGAGAGTAAACCTGTCATTGAAATTATGCGAGCGTTGACCAATAAAATATCCAAACCTCTTTTTGAAATTACAAAAAAATATGATGAAGAGGTTCAAAGTGAAATTGCATCATCAAGCGAAAAAGAGGTCTATGAAGAGTTTGATTTAACCAAACCTTTTATGTTTTCTCAAGAGCAAATCAATGAATACACAGTAAGCGACTATCCTGATGCAGCAGAAAAATTAAAAACTCAAGGGGTCTATTATCCCAAAATGGATGAATATTTCAAACAGTTATCTGAAAATGAGTTTGAATATTATCCAGAAGCTGCCAAAAGCTACAGTGTTAATGGTGGAAAACCTGTGACTCCTTCAAAAAAAGTGGAGTGTAATATTGAGTCATTTACCAAAAAAGGCATAGATTCCATGCCAATGTGGAGAGATGAGTATATGTATAGCATCCCTAAAAATCAATTCAGACTCATGACGGGAAGACACGCTCAATATACACAAACAAGTACAGCCAATAATGCCATGCTCAAAGATTTAATGTATCAAAACTACCTTTGGATAAACAAACATGTGGCAGCAGAAAAAAATATTGCTTTTGGGGACATCATTGAAGTGAGCTCGAAAATTGGAAAAACTTCCTTAAGAGCTTATCCCACAGAAAAAATTGCTCCTGATAATCTCTTTTTTATACACGGATTTGGGCAAGAGAGTTCAGAGTTAAATTGGGCATATAAAAATGGTGGAAATGATAATGCCATCATCGAAGATTTCATGGAGCCTGTCTATGGTGCAGCTGCCATGCATGAAACCAACGTAGAAATAAGAAAGGTTTAACAATGGCAAGATACGGAATGGCTTTAGACTATAAAAACTGTATAAATTGTAAAGCCTGTGAAACGGCATGCAAAGAAGAAAATGGTGTGTTACTGGGTGCAGATAATCACAGAATATGGGTAGGAATGAAAGAGATTGAAGGAGAGTATCCCAATTTGAGTATTGCTTCAAATACTTTTTACCCCAGCCAATGTCAACATTGTGATGAAGCACCGTGTCAAGAAGTTTGCCCCACCAATGCGACTTATTATGATAAAGATGGTCAAGTCAGAATAGATGCAGATAAATGTATTTTATGCAGTTATTGCATAAATGCCTGTCCTTACGATGCAAGATATGTGGATGACCGAACAAATACAGTTGATAAGTGTACTTTCTGTACCGATACTCGACTTGCCAGAGGAGAAACCACGACGGCATGTCAAAATACCTGTCCGACAAAAGTGAGAATTTTTGGTGACTTAGATGATCCAAACAGCGAAATCAGTCAAGTGCTTCAAAACAGAGAACACTTTACTTTAAAATCAAATCTCGGCACAAAACCAAAACTATTTTATCTGATTTAAGGGATTATTATGCATATTAAAGAATTTATTACAACCATTCCAGTGAAAAAAGTCACACTAAGAGATATTGTATCGTTTGAAAAAACTCCAATTAACCTGCTTATTGCAGTCATGACCTTACTGTTTTTAGTTCTGTTTGCTGTAGGAATTACAACCTACATTTTACATGGACATCATGCGTATAATGTGACCAAAGAGCACCCTTGGGGGCTTTTGATTGCGGTCTACATCTTTTTTGTGGTGAGTTCAACAGGACTTTGCATTGTCGGTTCATTGGGTGATGTATTTGGATTTAAAGATTACATGATGATATCAAAACGTGCTATTTTTGGCTCAATTATAACCATTGTTTCTGGTTTTGCTGTTATTGCTTTTGAAATTGGACACCCAATAACGATGGTGATATACAACATTTTAACACCGGGATTTACCAGTGCAATTTGGTGGATGGGAACGCTGTATGGATTGTACATGACTTTTATGATCATAGAGTTTGTGTTTTTACTCAAACACAACATGAAAATGGCAAAAATATTTGGTCTTACGGGTCTTCTTGTAGGGTTAGCAGCACATTCTAACTTAGGTGGAGTATTTGGATTCTTAAATGCCAGAACCATATCAAATGGGGTATTTTACCCGATGTATTTTATCTTAACAGCTTTTATTACGGGGATTTTTCTTTCATTTATCATGTATGGCTTTAAATACAGACTCAAATTTGATGAAAAAGCAACGTTATTGCTTACAAATTTAGCAAAAATACAAGGGCTTTTGATTGCAATACTGATGTTTTTTGTCACTTGGAAAATGCTCTCCGATGTTTATGGTGGCATGCCAAATCGAGCAGAAGTTGCACGTCATATTTTTTCAAGCGCAACCTTTTGGGCTGAAGTATTTTTTGCGATGGTCATACCTTTGTTTATCATTCTAAAAAGTGCAGGAAAAAATATAGTTGGGATGTTTTGGGGCTCTCTTATTGGAATGGTAGGTATCTTTTTCATGAGATACAACTTGGTACATGACACCCAACTCAAACCATTACAGATGTTAAAAACAAGCGAATACCAGCTTGTACCAACATGGATAGAATATTTCCCTTCAGTTACGGAAGTTATGATATCTCTTGGGGGATTGGGGCTTTGTCTATTTTTATACTATATGGGTACAAAACTGTTTAATTTAGACGAATAAAAATTTACTAGGAGGAGGAGGAGAGATGAAAAAAAGTTTAATCATATGCAGTTTATGTCTGATGCTTTTTGCCAATGAAAAGGAAACTGTCCCAAAAGATATTGCACTACAAGAAGCAAAACACGCTGCACATAAATTACATACGACTTTAAGTTCTATTGTTAAAGCAAAATTTCGGCACGAGGGTGCGCTTGCTGCTGCAACATTTTGTGCCGATGAATCGTATACAAAAATAAAGGAGTTAAACGAAGAACTCGGAGAGAATATTTCCATAAAAAGAGTAAGTCTTTTTAACAGAAATCCAAAATCATCTCCGCAAAGAGACGAAATAGATATTTTAAAAGCATTTGATCTTCTTGAAGAATCGGATGCATATATGCCAAATGGCATTGTACAAGTTGCAGATTATAACACTTACAAAGTCTATTTTCCTGCGATGATGGCAAGTAAAACTTGTAAAGTGTGTCATGGAAATAAAAGCAATCTTGACCCAAAAATTCAAACTCTATTTGAAGAAAAATACCCTTCTGACAAAGCTTTTGGTTTTAAAAGTGGACAAGTACGTGGTGCTGTTATTGTAACGGTCAAAATAAAAAATGAAAAGAATAAACTTAAATAAAAGGAGAAAATATGAAAACAATTAACTTACTAGCAGGTGCAGTTATTGCTTGCGGATTGAGTGTATGTGCAAATGCGGATGAGTATACTCAAGGAGAAATATACACCGCCATGTGTCAAAAATGTCATGGACAATATGCAGAAGGAAACCCTGCAAAAAAAGGACCTTCACTTATTGGAAAAACAAAAGAAGAATTATCTGTAGATATTTATGAACTTGAAAGTGGTGGGTACCAATCTTCAGGAAGTGGACATGACATTATGGAGTACAATTTAGGTGTCATTAAAAATAAAGGGATGAAAGTCAACCCAGATAAAATGGCAGAATACATCTACAAAAGTTTTGGGGAAAAATAGATTCACTAAAGCCGTAAAAGTGAAGACTTTTCCGGCTTTTTTTTAGTTCTTAAAAACTCAATCCTATGATTTTTTTACAAACTCTTGTTTGAGTTTAATAGCACCCACACCAGGAACTTTACAGTCAATATTGTGTCCATCGTTTCCATCTACTAGCCGGATACCTTTAATTTTTGTACCCACTTTAATCCCAGAAGAGCTTCCTTTTACTTTCAAATCTTTGATAACGGTTACATCATCTCCATCACTCAAAAGTGTTCCGTTGGCATCTTTAACCACCAATCCATCTTCTTCTTGACTCTCTTGTGCATCTTGAGACCATTCATGAGCACACTCCGGACAGATGAAAAGAGATCCATCTTCGTACGTATATTCACTGTTGCATTTTGGACAATTAGGCAGTTGATCCATTTCATTCCTTTAAATTTTTTTGCAATTGTAAGATATTAATGCAAGATTGTCAAATCCACAATCACAAGACGTAATCTTAAAAAGAGTATAATGCTCATAGATATATTGATGCAAAGAAGTACAATGACATTTGAAAAAAGACTCTCAAAATTATTTCAATTAGATGACACCACATGGATGCGACACGCAAATCCATTAAGTGTCTGGACACGATACAGTGTATTGCCTTTTATCATTCTGGCTTGTTGGAGCAGAGAGACACTTGGCACTTGGTCTGCTTTTTTAGTTATGCTTTCTGTATTATGGATGTTTTTAAATCCGCTTATTTTTTCCAAACCCAAATCAACTAAAAATTGGGCCTCAAAATCTGTTTTAGGGGAACGTATTTATTTAAACAGAGATAAACTAGAAATACCTCTGCATCATCGTACCAAGTTGTATCATCTTTTACATCTTCTGTCACTTCTTGGGGTGGGGATTTGCATTTATGCCATCATCTACTACTCGGTTTGGGCTGCTTTATTGGGTATTGCATTAACGTATTTGAGTAAAAGTTGGTTTTTAGACCGAATGGTCTGGCTTTATGAAGACATGAAAGAGAGTGACGAAAAGTTTAAGAGCTGGGAGTATTAACACTTTTATTGAAAAAACTATAGTTTAAATTGCTCCATTAAAATTCTTTTAACTTTTTCGTAATAACATTACTGTAGAAAAAGTAGATATCAATATACCTATAATTACCCAATAACTTAGAACTTGTGATGACACAACAAACATAAGTATCGCAATAGAAGCAGGAGTTAAATAAGTATAAGCCATGATTTTCTTAGGTCCTAAAATCACAGTACACTTTTGATATAAATAAGCAGTAACCAACGTTGCAGGTATACTAAGATATCCCAAAGAAACAAAATCATTTGCATTGATTCTATCCCATTGTAGAGGTATGTTGAATATAATTAAAGCAAATGACATCCAAATGCAACCACCAACTAATGTCATAAAAACTAAAACAAATAACTCATCATCTTCTTTATAAAAATATTTTGCACAAATTGAATACATAGATATAAATAAAATAGAAATAAGAAAAAATATATCTCCTTTATTTAAAGTAAGTGATAAAAGAAGTTGTAAACTTGCTTTAAATACCACAATACAAGTTCCAATAATTCCAAAGAGATATACTATATATTGTTTTTTGGGAATTTTTTGTTTAAAAAATATCATTGATAATAATGCCGTAAGTAAAGGTACAAGGGTAAATATTGCTCCGGTGTTTAAAGCCGTTGTATATTCTAAAGAGATAAACATTCCTATTAAAAATGATGTGTAAAAGAAACTAATTATAAATGCTCTTTTAAAAGTTGAAATAAGTTTTACTCTATACTCTTTTTTTAAAAATATAAAAGGAAGCAGAGTTACTGTTGCTATTAAAAATCTTAATAAATTAATTGAAATAGGATTAATTACTCCTGATAACTTTTGAGATACTAAAAATGATCCTCCTGATATAAACGTTGCAAGTAAAATTAAAATGTGTGCATATAATGTTTTTGACATAAAATATCCTTTTTTGATACAGATTATCAAAAATATTAATTTTTCTCGTATACCTATGTTGATTTTTTAATAAATTTGTAATATTCTTTCTAAAATATTAAAGATGATTTATGAATACAAGTACAGAACAAATATTTAACTCACTTAAAAAAACTTTAGATTCTTATTATCCACTTTCTGAAAAAACGTGGGAAGAGTTTAAAAGTATATGCACAATAAAAGAAATAAAGAAAAATGAATATGCCTTTGAACTTTATGATAAAGTAGATGCTTTTTCTTATGTATATAAAGGTTTATTTAGAACATTTTCATTTAATGAAAAAGCAGAAGAATATACAAAAAAATTTTTCTGGGAAACTAAATTTTATGGACCAATGGTTGCACTATTATATAAAAAACCCATAAATGCAGTAGTTCAAGCAATAGAAGATTCAATAGTTATAGATATTAAACATGATAAATATAGAAAACTTTTAGAGAAATATGATGATTTAAAATTTTTCCATATTTTTTATTTAGAAAAACATTGGGTATTAGAAAGAGATGACATAAGTTCTTCGCTTGTTCTTGATAATGCTAAACAAAGATATGAAAAATTTAATAAAGAATTTAAAAATATTATAAAAAGAATTCCTAAGTACTACATAGCATCATATTTAGGTATCTCACCTACTCATTTGAGTCGTATCAGAAAAGAATTAAAAAATCATTGTGTTTTATAATTTCTTCTTTAAAAACCTTTTATAAAAAATCCTTTAGAAAATAGTTGAGTATGCTAATGAGAAAATTGAATTAATCTTTTACATAAGTTGATTTAATTTTTAAATTCAGATAAACTCAAGCCATAAACGCGTATTGTACTACTCAAAACTCGCTTCTTAGGTTTGATACCCCGTTAGGTGTATACAATTAATTCTATACATCTGAAACAGAGCAAAACAGAATAAACAGACCCATCTTCGAAACTAAAAATTCGTCCACAAGTCATATTTATGAAATTTTTCATAAAAGGAAATTTAGATATGAACACATTTAAAAATGTAAATGCCTGAATTTATAATTGAATATCCCTATATATTAGCGCTATTTATCTTTTTAGCCAGAGTTGCCGATGTATCTTTAGGAACATTTCGTACTATCGTTATATTTCGTGGATATAAACTACTTGCATCTTTAATTGGTTTTTTTGAAATCATCATTTGGTTAATAGCTGCTGGTCAAGTTTTCAAAAACCTTGATCAATGGCATCTTGCCCTTTCATATTCAGCAGGTTTTGCAACAGGAATATACGTTGGAATGTGGATTGAGAATCGTTTTGCAATAGGTAATGAACTTATTCGTTGCATCTCATTCAATCGTGATATCTTGGCAAAAAAGATAAGAGATGAAGGCTTTTAAGTAGTTTCACTGGATGGAGATATGGGTAAAGATACAGCAGTTGAAGTTCTATTTATCGTTGAAAAAAGACGTAATATACCAGCACTTATTCGATTAATCAACAACCTTGACCAAAAAGCAGTCTATACTGTATCTGATTTAAAAAGTGTTTATGATGGTCCAGAATATATAAGCAAAAAAAGTTTTTGGAATATGAGAAGGACTAAATAATGATTCAAGTAAAAGGAAATCAAACCATGCATAAGTTAAAAGTAGGAGTTATTGGAACTTCAAAAAAAGTAGATGAGAAAAGGCTTCCAATACACCCCAAACATTTAGATCGTATTCCAAAAGAATTAAGAGAACAACTAATATTTGAAGAGGGTTATGGCTCACCCTTTGGCATTTCAGATGAAGAGATTGCAGCACAAACTGGTGGAATCGACACACGACATAATCTATTGGCCAATATAGGCACTGTTATTATTAATAAACCTGTATTATCTGATTTGGAGGAACTAAAAGTTGGAGGAACACTTTGGGGATATGTACATTGCGTACAACAAGAAGAGATAACCCAAATAGCAATAGAACGTCAACAAACACTTATTGCTTTTGAAGATATGTTTGTTTGGTCACCAGAAGGACAAGTTGGTCGTCATACCTTTTATAAAAACAATGAAATGGCAGGATATTGTGCTGTAATACATGCTTTACAACTAAAAGGAATAGATGGACACTATGGGAACCAGAGAAAAATACTTATTTTTGGTTTTGGTGCAGTCAGCCGTGGTGCAATTTATGCTCTAAAAGCACATGGTTTTAGAGATATTACTATTTGTATTCAACGACCAGACCATGAAGTTAGAGAAGAGGTACTTGATTGTCATTATGTAAGAGTTCAAAAAGGAGAGAATAAACAAGCACGGATGATAGTAATAGAACATGATGGCTCAATACATCCACTCTCAGAACTTATTAGTAAAGCAGATATTATCGTAAATGGAGTTTTTCAAGATACACAAAACCCAACAGATTTTATCATAAAAGGAGAAAGCTCTTTTCTTAAACCTGATAGTTTAATCATAGATGTCAGTTGTGATGAAGGGATGGGATTCTTTTTTTCAAAACCCACAACATTTAAAAACCCTATGTTTAAACATAAGAGTATAGATTATTATGCTGTTGACCATACACCAAGTTATCTTTGGGAGAGTGCAACCCGTTCTATTTCAGCTGCATTGATTGTATATTTGCCAACGGTATTAGCAGGTCCTGAAGCTTGGAATAAAGATGAAACTATTCGAAAAGCTATCAATATTGATTTGGGTGTTATTTTAAATAAATCTATTTTATCATTTCAAAATCGTAAAGAGAACTATCCTCACAAATGTTTTACAATAGACGAAAATGCTGTTACAAACTCTATTACTTTACTCAGCAAAAAAAGATAGATTACTCTATCTTTTTTTATTAACTATCAACTTTTGAATAAAAGTATGAGTGTGGCCATTGAAGATATGATAATGCCTATAAAAACCCAAAAACTCATGCTTTGTGCATAAAACAGATACATCAACAAAGCAACCGCTACAGGACTTGTATAAATATAGGCCATGGTCTTTTTAGGACCCAAAATCACAGTTGCTTTTTGGTTTAAGTATACCGTAAACAGCGTTGCAGCAATGGCTAAATAACTCATATCTAAAAATAGATTGTCATTTATTTTTTCCCATTGTAAAGGGATATTGAACAACACCAAAGCTAACCCCATCCAGATAATACCACCGATTAACGTCATAAAGGTTAAAACTAATACTTCATCACCCTCTTTATAAAAATGTTTGGCACTGATAGAATATAAAGCCATAGCAACAATGGCAAACAAAAAGATTACATCACCATAATTTAATGAAAGATTTAAAAACAGTTGTAAATCCCCTTTAAATACAACCATACACGTTCCAATAATACCAACTACATATACCAAAAACTGAAAAAGTGTGATGGTTTGTTTAAATACAAAAATAGCCAAAACTGCTGTTAGAAGAGGAACTAAAGTAAACAGTGTGCCTGTATTTAAAGCTGTTGTGTACTCTAAAGCTTTGAATAAACCAATAAAATACAAAGAGTAAAACAGACTGATAACCAAAGCTCGTTTAAATGTTTCTCTTACTTTAGTTCTGTATTTTTGTTTTATAAAAATGATGGGAGCTAAAACTATTGAAGCAAAAACAAATCGAAAAAGAGTCAAAGATATAGGGTCAATGATACCTGCTAATTTTTTTGAAACTATAAATGAACCCGCAATTAAAAAAGTGGCTATTATAACTAAAATATGTGCTTTAAAATTTTCACTCATATAAAATATTCCTTTTTTATGGAATAGTATTATATTTAATTTATTTTGTCATTTACATAGGTTGATTTGAGTTTTTTTCTTATTCGACTCAATTGCGTAGGTGTTATTCCTAAGTGGTTTGCAATATGGTGTTGTGAAATTCTATTTTGTATATTTGGATTATTTTTTATAAAATTCAAATATCTGGTTGTGGCATCATCAATAATCAATGAAATCTCATTTTTCTCTTTTACAATCACCCAATTTTTTTCCAAATAGTTGATGTAAAAATCTTTAAACTCCATATTGGAGTTGATGAGTTGTTTATACTCTTCAAAATTGATATAGATTAAAACAGAATCTTCTAAAGCTTCAATATTTAAATAAGAGTTCTCTTTTGTAAGTAAAGAGACCTTTGAAGCAGAGAAATAATTCTCACTAAAAAGGTTTTTTGTATATATTGTTCCTTCTTCATTTAAATAGTATGTACGAAGAATTCCTTTACAAATAAAATAGATATATTTCGCTTTTGAGTATGTGTCTTGCAGCACTTCACCCTTTTTGACCTCTTTTATAAAACAGATATTTTTAAAAGCCTCAAAAGATTCATCACTGAATTCATAATATTGATTACAAGCTTTTCTTAACTTATCATAATAAAATTCACTATTTACTTCATTCATTAAAAACCTTAATAATTTTAACAATTTTAACAAATAGTTATAAAAACTAATTAAATATTATGACTTTAAAATCTTTATTTATTTAAAATACTATTTTCATCAAATCTTCATGAATAAATTTATAGTTTAGTTT
Source organism: Candidatus Marinarcus aquaticus (assembly GCF_004116335.1). Lineage (NCBI taxonomy): Bacteria > Pseudomonadati > Campylobacterota > Epsilonproteobacteria > Campylobacterales > Arcobacteraceae > Candidatus Marinarcus > Candidatus Marinarcus aquaticus. The sequence goes on along the minus strand of NZ_PDKN01000011.1, from coordinate 84,292 downwards.
TAATACAAGCAAATCGCTCTTTACTATTTTTTTATTGCTTTCATTTTTGAGTGAATCAAAAGTTGGAATAGGCAAATCGGATACTTTTGCACAATAGGTATAAAACTCTTTTTTTGTGGGATGGGAAGGAGTAACGCAATTAAAAGTTTCATCAAAAATACCTTGTTTAATTACATTTCCTATTATATTGATACAATCATCCCTATGTATCATATTTACAGGTGCATTTACATCTTTTACAACTTTGCCATTTGGGAAAAATTTTGCAGGATTTCTTCCATATCCGATAAGTCCTGCAAATCTTAAAATTGTTATTTCAAGATTTGTCTTTTTAAATAGATTTTCTATTTCAAGTAAAGGACTTGTTTCATCTTTTAAAACTGAAATTGAACTGATAAAAACAATTTTTTGAATACTTGAATTTAGTATATGTTTTATCAACTCTTTAAATCCATCAATATTTTTTGAAGGAATATTTATAATCAAAATATCTGAAGATAAAAACTTATCAATCTCCCCACTTAAATTATTTATGTCAACAATAAATGGTGTGATATTTTCATCTTTTATTTTGTCAAATTTTTTATATGTAGTTGTAGATAACTTTATGGAAAACTCTTTTGATAATGATTGAGCTAAGGGGAAACCTAACCAACCACTACCCAAAACAGAAATACTATTCTTTATCATTTTTTATCCACACAATATATATTTAGTTTTTAAAAGACAAAATAAATATAGCTAACATATCAATTACATCACTATAATCTTGTACATTTCCAGTAGCTTTTGCTGAAAGAATTGCACCTTCCAATGTTGAAGCAATATAAAGAGATAATTTATTAGTATCACACTCTTTCATCTCTTTTTTTTCTATTGCCATATCTAAAATATTTTTTATACTTTTCCTAAAAGTATAATATATCTTTTCCATTATAACTTTAAACTCATCATCAATATTAGACATCTCTTGCACAATATTTGCTATGGGACAGCCTCTTATAAAATCCCTTTGGGAAGTATCTTTTAATTGTTCAATTAATGCTTCTAAATAATTGCTATTTAAATTTAAGATTCTTCCATATCTCTCTTCAAATTTTGCATAAATCTTCTCTTGAATTGCACATAGTGCCATCTCTTTTTTTGTTGAAAAAAAGTGATACATTGATCCTTTGTGAACATTTGCATTTTTTAAAATAGTATTTAAAGAAGCTCCTTGATAGCCATTTTCATATATTTCATTATATGCCGACTCTATTAATCTATTTTTTGTATTAATTTTTTCCATATATAAGTGTATCATTTTTTAGTTGACAAGCTGGTCTAGTTTTGATATAGTTGCACTAGACCTACTGGTCAACAAATATAAAGGACTAAAATGTCAAATACACCTATTTATAAATTTTTAAATGAAAAAAAATTGATTTTAGATGAAATAGAGATTGCTTATCATCAAGAAGGGGAAGGAGAAGTTATTATTTTACTTCATGGTTGGCCACAAACATCATATATGTGGAGAAAGGTAATTCCAATTTTATCAAAGAACTTTAGAGTTATAGCTCTTGATTTACCAGGTTTAGGAAATAGTAGCGATACTTTAAACTATGATACAAAAAATATTGCAACAATTATTAATGATTTTAGAAATAAATTAGGTATAAAAAAATTCCATCTAATTGGGCATGACATAGGTGCTTGGGTTGCCACAAGTTATTCTTTATTTTTTGAAGAGTATTTAAATAGTCTGGTTATTATAGATGCTGGAATTCCAGGCTTAATACCTGATGATTTATTCAAATTAGAAAATGCAAATAAAGTTTGGCAATTTTATTTTCATAGTTTAGATTCTATTCCAGAATTTTTAACTAAAGGTAAAGAAAAAGAGTATATTTCATGGTATTTTGAGAAAAAATCTTACATTAAAAATTCAATAAAAGAAGAAGATATAGAAAATTACTATTTATCATATATAAAACCAAATAAAATGAGAAATGGTTTTGAATATTATAGATACTTTGAAAAAAGTGCTCTTCAAAACAAAAAGCAAACTTCTAAAATATCAACAAAAATTTTAGCAATTGGAGGGGAATTTGCTGTTTCTGAGCAAGTGGGTATTGCCATGAAAAAGATTTCAAATAATGTTGTAAGTTCAATTATAAAAGAGTGTGGACATTATGTTCCAGAAGAAAAAGCTGAAGAATTATGTGAAATAATAAATTCTTTTATACTATCTGAATTAAAAAAATTATAATATCAAATAAATAATCAATATAAGGAAAGAATCTTGAAGAAAAAAAGATTTTTAGTTGCAGGAGCAACAGGATATTTAGGTCAATATATTGTAAAAGAGATAAAGAAGCAAGATTACTTTGTAAGAGTATTAATTAGAGAAGAAAAACAAAAAGAGTTATTTTCAAATGTCGATGAGTTTTTTATAGGAGAAGTTACAAAACCTGAAACATTAAATAATATAGCTAATAATATTGATTATATTTTTTCAAGTATTGGTATTACTAGACAAAGAGATGGTTTAACTTATATGGATGTGGATTATCAAGGAAATAAAAATTTATTAAATGAAGCTATTAAATCAAATGTAACAAAATTTGAATACATCTCTGCTATAGATGGAGATAAATTTAAAAATTTAAAAATATTTGAAGCAAAAGAGAAGTTTGTTGAGGAATTAAAAAACTCATCATTAAAATATAGTATCATAAGACCAAATGGCTTTTTTTCAGATATGAAAGATTTTTTAAATATAGCAAAAAGTGGAAAAATATATCTATTTTCTCATGGTGAATATAAACTCAATCCTATACATGGAGAAGATTTAGCAAGATTTTGTGTAAAAAAACTAATTTCAACTGATAATGAAGAGGAACAAATAGGAGGTCCAGATATACTAACTCAAAATGAAATAGCTAAACTTGCACTAAAAGCTTGGAACAAAGAGATTAAAATAGTACATTTGCCTAATTTTATTAGAGTTATTATTATAAAACTTCTTAGAATTTTCACTTCATCTAAAGTATATGGACCAATTGAATTTTTTTTAACTCTTTTGGCAAAAGACAATATTGCTTCTACCTATGGAGATAAAAGATTAGAAGACTTTTTTTTAGAAGAAGTCAAAAAAACCAGAAATTAGTATTAGATACTAATTTATGATTTCAAAGAGACTGTTCAGAGTTTTGTGTCAGTAACTGATAGTTCCTAGAATTTTAGCATAGTTAATCTTACTAATCCTAATTTGCTCCAAAAAGTACAGTTATTGGGATAAAAAATAAAATTCTATTACTTACCTAAAGTAAAGTAATAATAATTTAAGTCTTCAAGATATATAATTTCTAAAATATAAGGAGATTAAATGGAATTTCATATTTGGTTAACTTTTGCAATAGCAACCTTTGTTGTATCTCTTTCTCCAGGAGTTGGAGCAGTTGTTTCAATGAATTATGGATTAAAATATGGACTTAAAAAATCATACCCTGCAATTTTAGGATTACAAGTTGGATATCTAATTCAAGCTTTTATTGTAGTTATTGGATTGGGTGCGATTATAACTAAATCTGTGATGGTTTTTAATATTATCAAATGGATTGGTGTTGCTTATTTAGTATATTTTGGATTAAGTAAAATTTTTGAAAAAGTTGAGTTGGTTGATGAACAAGAAAAAATAAATTCATATAATCCTAAAAAAGCTTTTTTTAGTTCTATTTTAATAAATTTGACAAATGTAAAAGCAACAATATTTTTAGTGGCTTTTATTCCTCAATTTATTAATCCTAATGAATCAATATTTTTTCAATTTATGATTCTTGCTGTTACGTTGAGTATATTAGATATTTTTGTAATGACAGGTTATTCTTCTCTTGCATCTAAATTAAAATTTTTATTAAAAGATGTAAAAGCAATAAAAATACAAAATAGAATAACAGGTGGATTACTTATTTTAGCTGCAATTTTTATGGCAAATACAAAAAGAGCTTAATATTGAAAGTAGAAAAAGTATCAGCCTTTGCATATAAAAATAGAGGTGGTAATCCAGCAGGGGTATTGATTTTAGATGAAATGTTAAGTGAAGAACAAATGCTTGAAATTGCCAAAGAGGTTAATTATTCAGAAACAGCATTTTTGTTAAAACAAGGTAATTCTTTTAGAATAAGATACTTCTCTCCTGAAACAGAAATAGCTTTTTGTGGTCATGCAACAATTGCAAGTGGTTTTATACTTGGTCAAAAATTTGGCTTAGGTATATATGATTTAGTTTTAAGTGATGGCAAAATTCAAATTGAAGTTAATGAAAATAATAATAAAATTTTTACAAGTATTAATTCAGTAAAAACATATACATATGATATTGAAAAAGATTATGTAGATAGTATTCTTGATGCTTTTTCATTTAGTAAAAATGATTTAAATGAAAAATATCCAATAAAAGTATCTTTTTCAGGAATAAATAATCTAATTTTATTTGTTAAAAATAAAAAAACGCTTCAAGAAATGAAATATGATTTTGAAAAAGTAAAAGAATTAATGATAAATAAAAATATTGTAACTATTAATATTTTATGGAAAGAAAATGAAAATTTATTTCATTCAAGAAATGCTTTTGCTTATGGTGGAGTATATGAAGACCCAGCAACTGGTTCTGCTGCTATTGCTTTAGGAGAATATTTAAGAAATATGGGAATTAAAAAATCAGGAGAAATTGAGATTTTACAAGGATTTGATATGAAACAACCATCTCAATTATTTGTAAGTTTTAACGAGATTTTAAATAGTTCAATTAAAGTTTCTGGAGCTTGCAGATTTGTAAACTAGTGAATATTGGCATAAATCTATCTATTGAGTTGTAGATACTAAATAGAATACAAAATTTTGAATAGCTTTTCCTATAACCTCTAGATTTTGGAACAAAATTAGAAAATCTAACTTATTGGCTTTATAACCTTTGTTTAGAGATATAATTTGTTCCAAAAAGTGTTCAAGAAGTAGAATTTAGTGATTCTCTCAAATCCTAAGGACTTTTTGAACAACAAAAATCACTTTTTAAGTCATAAGTTTAAAGATTCATCTAGTCTGCCCTCAAATAATATTGCCAACTGTGAAATAGTTAGCGACCAATTCCAAATAGGCATAGTCCATTTTTTAGAAGCATTCTGAATACCCATATACAAAAGTTTGAGAAGACTATTTTCATTTGGGAAAGCACCTTTAGTTTTAGTAAGTTTTCTAAACTGTCTGTGAACTGATTCAATAATATTAGTAGTGTAGATGATGCGTCTTATCTCTTCAGGATATTTAAAATATGCAGATAGATGTTCCCATTTGTTCCTCCACGACTTAATTACAATAGGATATTTTTTGCCCCACTTAGACTCAAGGTTGTCAAGTTCCATTTCAGCAGCTTCTTTGGAGATAGCTTGATAGATAATCTTCAAATCTTTCATAAACTCTTTTTGGTTTTTAGAAGCTACATAGCGTATTGAATTTCTAATTTGATGTACGATACACAATTGAACTTCAGTATTTGGAAATATTGCATTTATAGCTTCTGGAAACCCTTTTAATCCATCAACAGATGCAATAAGTATATCTTCTACACCTCTATTATTTAAATCAGTTAAAACCTGTAGCCAGAAGTTAGTTCCCTCATTTTCTGAAAGGTATAAACCTAATATCTCTTTTTTGCCATTTAGTCCAACACCAAGGATAGTATAAACTGCTTTTGAAATATATCTACCATTATCTTTAATTTTATAGTGTATAGCATCAAGCCATACAAATGGATAGATTGATTCTAATGGTCTTTGTTGCCACTCTTTGAGCAATGGTATAACTTTGTCTGTAACAGCACTTATTGTTGCTTTAGAAAACTCAGTACCATATAACTCTTGAATATGTTCAGATATTTGAGAGTAGCTATTACCAAGAGCATATAAAGATAAAATCTTTTGCTCTATATGGTCTGACATATGTGTTTGATGTTTTTTAACTATTTGAGGTTCATAAGAACCATTCCTATCTCTTGGAACATCAAGTTCAAATTCTCCAACACTACTTTTCATAGTTTTAGTAGATTTACCGTTCTTACGGTTTTTATTTATCTCAGTAGTAAGATGTGATTCAAGTTCTGCTTGTAATGCAGCTTCAGTTAGTTGTTTGATAAGAGGAGCTAAAACTCCGTCCTTACCATCTATTTTTGCACCAGCTTTAATTTGTTCAAGTGCATCTGTTAAATCAAGTGTTTGATTCATTGTTCAATCCTTTAGAATAAATTCTATCAGACTGACACAAAATTTCTAACACTCCCATTTCAAATTTTCATACTCATCTGATGTCATACTTGGAACAAATTCTATTATTTCATAATTTGCAACATTTGCAAGTTTAAAAGGGTCTTTTTTAAGCACTTCTTGTAACTTCTCTTTTGAATCAAGTTTTGAGAGTATCACTCCACCATCTCTTGGAATTTTTCTTCCTGATGCTATAAAATTTCCTTCTTTATATTGCTCTTTTAAATATTTTACATGTGCTTCTAAATAATCATCAACAACTTCTAATGGTTTTATATATGTAAGTAAAACTATAAACATCTCTATCCTTATTATTAAAAAAGTAATTATAATACAATATCCTGAATCAAATAATAATCTTTATAACTCTTGACAATAAATATTTGATTTTTGTATGATACGCTTATGAAAAACACAGAAAATCTAGAAGAGTTTTATGAAAAAAACAAATTTACATATATTCCAAAAGAGTTAGAGAATGATATTGGTCATTTTAATATCTTTAAAAGAGGCAATTCAAAAATAAAACCCATCTCCTTTAATAGACGAGATTTTTTTAAAATCACCCTTTTAAAAGGTAAAATCAAAGTTGATTATGCCGATAAAAGTTTTGTAAGTGAAAAATATGCTTTGATGTTTTCTGATCCTTTAGTGCCATACAGTTGGGAACCTTTGGATGAGAATCAAAGTGGTTGTTTTTGTATCTTTACAGAGACTTTTTTTCATAAATTTGGTTCCTTAAGACAATACCCCGTTTTTCAAGCAAATCAAAATAAACTCTTTATTCTTGATGAAAAGGCTTTAAAAGATGTGGAAAAGATATTTGAAAAGATGTTTGAGGAGATAGACTCAGACTATGCTTATAAATATGATGTTTTAAGAAATCTTTGTTTTGAACTGATTCATTATGCCATGAAGATGCAACCTGCGATCACAACCAATTTGAAAACTGAAGATAGAGCTACAAAAATCGCAACTCTTTTTACAGAACTACTTGAAAGACAGTTCCCTATTGAGTCACCTTACCAAAGGTTTAAACTGCGAAGTGCCAATGATTTTGCGAAAAATTTAAATATACACACCAATCATCTCAATAAAGTCTTAAAAGAGATTACGGGAAAAACCACCTCTGAATTGATTTCAAACAGAGTTTTACAAGAGGCAAAGATATTGCTTAAACATACTCCTTGGTCTGTTTCCGATATTGCTTTTAGTCTGGGATTTGAAGAACCACCCCATTTTATAAACTTTTTTAAAAAAAGAGCAAAAACAACCCCTAAAAAATACAGAGATTTATAAATATTTGATTTTTACAATTTTATGATTGAATCTGACATCACCATTAGTTCACTTATTTGTTAATATCTTCTTATTATTTATAAGGAGATATTAACATGAAATACAACAACTTAAGTAACACAGGACTATTCGTATCAGAGCTTTGTTTAGGCACAATGACTTTTGGTGGAAACAGAGGTGGGTTTTGGGAACATATAGGAAAAGCTGATCAAGAAGAGGTCAATAGTATTGTAAAAACTGCTTTTGAAAGTGGCATCAACTTTATTGACACTGCAAATATCTACTCTTATGGAGAATCAGAACAACTTTTAGGACAAGCTTTAAAAGATTTAAATATCCCACGAGATGAATTGGTTATTGCTACAAAAGTAAGAAGTATGATGAAAGAGAAACCCAACCACTCTGGACTTTCAAGATATCATATTTTTAACTCCGTAGAAGATAGTTTAAAAAGACTGCAAATGGAGCATGTTGATATTTTATATGTTCATGGAACAGACAGCACCACAAATATAGAAGAGATCATGCGTTCACTCAATGATATTGTTCAAAGTGGAAAAGTAAGATACCTTGGTGTTTGTAACTGGCCTGCTTGGATGGTGATGAAAGCCAATGCTATAGCTTCAAAAAATGGATGGCATCAATTTGTAGCTTTACAATATCACTATTCTCTTTCTGCTAGGGATATAGAGAGAGAACTTATCCCTTTAGCTTTAGATCAAAACTTATCAATCATGCCTTGGAGTCCATTAAGTGGTGGTTTTTTAAGTGGAAAATATACTAAAGAAGTCGAAACAAAGGATGCAAGAAGAGCAAACTTTGATTTTCCACCTCTAAATAAAGATAAAAGCTATGAAATTATTGATGTTCTAAAAGAGATTGCCAAAGCACGTCAAGTATCGGCTGCACAAGTGGCTTTAGCTTGGGTAGAAGCTCAAAAAGCAGTTACAAGTACCATTATTGGTGCAAAAAGGGTAGATCAGCTCAAAGATAACATAGAATCAACAAATATCATTTTAAATGAAATGGAACTTGAAAGACTGGATAAAATCAGTGCTTTAAATAAAGAGTATCCGCAATGGATGGTTGAAAGATTTAGAGATATAGATGGAAAATAAGATGAAAGCAATACGAAAAAACTATGACAATATAGATAAACCTGTAGGGCCTTATGTACATGCAGTCAAACACAATAATCTGCTTTATCTCTCTGGTTTAAGTGCTTTTGGTTCTCTAGCTCAAACTCAAACAATAGAGTTTCAAGCAAAAGAGATATTTAAACAAATAGAAAAAATTGCAAAAGTAGAAAAGAGCAGTTTAAAAAATATTATCAAAGTAACTATTTTTGTTACAGATTTTGAAAGAGTAGATGAACTAAGAACCACTCTTTTTGAAATCTACAAAGAAAATTTACCTGCAAGTTCTTTGGTACAAGTTAACAAACTTTTTCACCCAGATTTAAAAGTAGAGATTGAAGCTGTTGTTGCTGTTTAATTTTTAAATGTAATCAACTATTTTTGTCTTGAAGTTAAAAGTAGAGAAGAAATCTCTACTTTTATTTTAGCTAGGTTGTTTAAAAATAGTTAAGTCAGGTGCTTTTTTTGTATATTTTTCAATATTAACTAAAGCAGTATTTGAACTATTTCCCATAGCAAGTTCTGATGTTGGAATATCTTTTGTTAAAAGGTTTGCATTACCATTTTTACAAAGTGCTCCAATTTTTCCTTTTTCCAAGGGATCATACCAAGCGCCCTCTTGTACTCTAACGATCCCAGGTTTTAATCCATCCGTTACAATGGCACCGGTTAAGATTTCACCTCTGTCATTAAATACTCTTACCACATCACCCGATTTGATACCTTTTGCTTTTGCATCTTTTGTATTAATCCAAATTGGCTCTCTATTTGCAACTGCATATTTTTTTCTTAAACTTGTATTATTAAGTTGAGAGTGCAGTCTATGACTTGGGTGTGGAGAGATCAATGCAAACTCTGCAGGTTTATCTTCCATACCTACCCACTCAGCTGGTTCTAACCAAGTTGGATGTGCTTTACAATGTTCATAATTCATTTTTTCTATTGTTTTAGAATAGATCTCTATTCTTCCAGATGGTGTTCCAAGTGGATTTAAAATTGGATCTTCTCTAAAGTCAGCATATCTTACAAATTGTGTATTTTCATATGGAACATCAAAAGTTATTGGTTGGTTTTTACTCCAAAACTCTCTAAATGTTGGCATAGGTAATTTCATATTTTGAGCTTGTTTATAAGCTTTTTCATAGAACTCTTCTATCCATTGCATTTCGGTTTTATTTTGAGTATATTTATCAAATACACCAAACTCTTTCGATAAATCACTGAAGATTTGGTAATCATCTCTTGCTTCAAACTGTTTCTTAACGGCTTGTTTCATAGGAACAATATTTAAGTTTGAATAATCACCCGTTGCAGTGATATCATTTCTTTCATATGAAGTTGTTGTTGGCATTACAATATCTGCCATTCTTGCTGTTGGAGTCCAAAATGCTTCATTAACAACAACCGTTCTTGGTTTTTTCCAAGCTTCTAATAAGGTATTTGTATCTTGATGGTGCACTAATGGATTTCCACCTACCCAATAGATAAAATCAATCTCTGGATACGTAACTTTTTTACCATTAAAATCAATTGTTTTTCCTGGATTTAAAAGTGCATCTGCAATTCTTGCAACAGGGAAAGAGTATTTAGCTGCATTTCTTAACCACGCTGCTCCACCTTCATCTTTTGTAGGAGTTACATTTGCAGTGATACCACCAATAATGGCACTTTTTGCAGTAGGAACACCACCATTTGAATAGTGATAAGATAATCCAAATCCACCACCAGGAAGTCCAATTTGTCCAATAACTGAAGCAAGAGTTACCAACATCCAGTGAGGTTGTTCCCCATGATGAGCTCTTTGCATTCCCCATCCAGACATAAACATTGTTCTGTTATCATAGAATAGATGAGCCAATGAATTAATGGTTTTTTCATCTACTCCACAAATTTTTGATGCCCATTTAGCACTTTTTACAATACCATCATCTTTTCCGTATAAATACTCTTTAAATTTATCAAAACCTTCAGTATAATCGGCTAAAAAGGCTGCATCATATTTTTTTGCTTCTAATAGTGTATGTACCATACCCATCATCATTGCAACGTCTGTATTTGGATTTGGTGCAATCCATTGTGCATCTAAGTATTCGCAAGTTTCTGTTTTATATGGATCAATACTGATTATCTTTTTACCAGATTTTTTTAGTTTTTCGAAATATTTAAATCCATTTTCATCAGTTGAAGTCCATGCAATTTTTAAAGTTGCCAGTGGGTTTGCTCCCCAAATTACTACAACTTCTGAACTTTCTAATACCACAGGCCATGAAGTTTGTTGTTCATACACTTCAAGTGTCCCTAATACGTGTGGCATAATTACTTGCGAAGCACCTGTTGAATAATCACCAACCGTACCAGTAAATCCACCTGTTGCAGTCATGAATCTATGTAATAGAACTCTACAGTTGTGGATACTACCACTACTTTTCCAACCGTAACTTCCTGCAAATACTCCCTCTGCACCTTTTTCTTTTCTTGTTTTTTTAAGCTCTTTTGCAACTAATTTAATGGCATCATCATAAGAGACTCTCACCCATTCATCAGCACCTCTTAATTCAGGTTTAGGACTATCTGGATTTTCTAAGTAAGATTTTCTTACCATTGGATATTTGACTCTATCATCCGCATATACTAAATCTTGTGTATAATGTTGTAATGAATTTTCAATACTCGACGTTTTTTGATAAGGTTCAGATTTTACTACTTTCCCATTTTTTATAGTCAGTTTTAACATACCCCAGTGAGCAGCTGTTAATACTTCACCATTTTCAACTAACTTTGTAGAGAACTTTGCAATTGTTCCGGCAAGTAATTCACCTCTTTTTGTAATTGCATCAATAAATGGAACGGTACTGAATAGTGCTGCAACTCTTAAAAACCCTCTTCTTTTTTGATCAATATTTTTCATTTTACTCACCTTTCATATCTTTTGCATGTTTTTGCAAAAATTGTGTTACTAAATATCTCTCTTGTTTTGGAATAGCAGTTCTATTCACCATTGCTTTAAACATACTTGGCCATTGATTTGCAGTAAATTCAGCTATGGGATGTGCAGGATGACAGATTGCACAATTATTTTTATATAAATTTTCTGCTTTATCATATAGGGGTTTTAGATCTTTAGTTAGATTGTCATTTTTTGTATAGGCAGTTAAAACTACTTTATCCCACTCTACGCCATCTTCATCTTTACTTGATGAAAGTTTTTTTACATCAAACTGTCCATTTTTACTCAGTCCAGCAACTAAGATTCTTTTTCCCTTTACAAAGTAAATGGCATTAGATACTCCAGCTTTCATAAATCCTTCAATTTCTATTTTAGATTTATCTGCATTTTTTTCTACCACTTTAACTTCTGATGTAGGTAAAAGTCTTCCCTTAACGGCATCACTATTAGCAGCTTCATAAAGATTCTTTACACTGCTACTGTACATTGTTTCACTTGCGTATAATGAAACTGTCAATACAGTCATTCCAAGAATTAGACTCTTTTTCATATTGCTCCTTTATTTGTTTTATTTTAAAAAGTATATATAAAAAAAAAGTCCTATTAGTTGGAAAAAAGTGGGAAAAAAGTGGGAAAAATCATTTTACTTTTATTCTAAAAAGTGCTCCTTTATTTGTATTTTTTACATCAATAAAGCCATGCATATTATCTTCAATAATTACTTTTGTCATATATAAACCTATTCCTGTACCTCTTTTTTCACCTTTCGTAGTAAAATAAGGTTCAAAGACTAAATTTATATCTTCTAAATTAATTCCTCCTGCGTTATCTTCTATTTTAATGACCGTAAACTCTTTACCCACTTTTATACTTAAAATTATGATTGGATTTTTAATTTTTCTTGATATCAGTGCGTCTTTCGCATTTGAAATGATATTTAAGATAGCATGAGAAAACTCATTTGAATAACCTTCTATTGTGTTATCTTCTTCAATATCAAGGAGCAGTTCTATGTTATTGTTCTTTAAAGAGGCATTGATTATTGATACCGCTTTTTTGCACACTTCTAATACTGAAAATTTATCTTTTTGTTTTGAGGGTTTAAAAAAGTTTTGGAAATCACTTATCGTCGTAGACATATGCTCTGTAATTTCATTACAGATTTTTATACTGTTTAAAAGATGTTCTTCTTCAAGTTTTCCATATCGGGTAATGGTCTCTATTTCCATCAATACTGCATTTATTTCACCTAAGGGTTGTCTCCATTGGTGGGCAATATTTCCTATCATCTCCCCCATAGCTGCGAGTTTTGATTGTTGCATCATAAGTTTTTCTTGATTGGTTCTTTGCTTTATCTCTTTTTGTATTTTATTTTCCAAGCTATCAATCATTTGGTTCATTACATTTTTTAATACATTTAATTCTTTTGATTTTCCTTCTTCTTTGAGTCTTTTACCAAATTTTCCCTCTTTTAAATAATCCAAAGTAAAAGTAGCCTCTTGTATCAACCTGTAGTCATCTTGTAAATTTTCTTTTATTAATTTTACTTTTGTATTGATAGCTTCTGCCATCAATCCCAGTTCATCTTTACTGTTTATATCAATATGCAACTGTTCTTTATAAGCAGTAGGATTTGTTAAATATTTAAAAAACTTCTGCAATCCACTTTGTACACTCTCTATTTGTTTTACTATTTTAAAAACAACGGTCAGATTAATAATAAATCCAAAAACACCAATAATCAAAACTCCTAAAAGAATATAGATATTGTTTATTTTTATATCATTTTTCAATTCTTTTAATTTTTTTTCTGACTCTTGTAAATTCTTTGTTTGAATTGTTTTTAACGTATTAATCAAAAAATAGAAGCTATCTCTCTCCACCGATGAAGTATTCATAAAAGCACCCTCATCAAATCCATTCAAAGAGTACTCTCTGGTTTTTAAAACAAGTCTTTTATAATTTTTCCACGCTTTTCTATTAGCAGGTGTTTCATTTGAAAATTTTCTATCTAATCTTTTTAAAATAGGTGAGATTTTCTCATCAAACATCTTTTTAAAATCATCATTTGGAGATATCACTAAAGACAGAGTTACCTCTCTTAATAAAAAAAGTTCTTCTATATAAAAAGTTTGAATCTCTTGTGTGTCTTTAAAGTTTATTACAACATTATTTGAATTCGTGAAACTGTCTTTATTTATTTTTAGAGACAGTAAAGCCAACAACACCAATGAAATAAGAGCAATAAGTCCTAATATAATAAACTTTTGTCGTATTTTTAAATTATTCATTTTTAATCCTAATTGGATAAAGGTAATTGAGTCTACTTTTATCTAAATTCCCTTTTCTAATCGACCAATGATACGGGGTAATTTTTGCATTCCACAAAGGGAAAGTTGACATCTCTGAAGGGTGGTAATAGACCTCTTTATTTAAAGCAATGACGATATTCGGTGAAGGTAAAACCAACGTATAAGCTTTTTCATAACTGTACAATAAGATTTTATTGACCCCTTTTTGAAACTCTTTTGAATTTGTATCGAGTCTGAATAACTTTTCAAACTCATTGACTAAATAATCATCTTTATCAATTGAGCACCAATTCGCTTTTGTATATAAGGTAAAAAATGCCGTCCAAGGGCTTCCATTCCAATCCTCATTTCCCCAAATTAATAAATCCCAATCATAAATATTTTTTCTATTGTTTAAAAGCTTTTCTAAAACAACTTTTTCATCACTTGTTATTGTATAAATTAACTTTACACCATATTGGGATAATTGATACTCAACTCCTTTCCAAACAGACATAAACCTATCTTGGGTAATAACTTTCAACTCTAAACCATTTAAAATATCATGCAACTGTTTTTGAGTAAATCTTGATTTTCGATTTAAGTGTTTTTTTGATAACTCTTTTGAAAAATAAGTATTCGAAGATAGTAAAAATGGCGATATTCTCGCTTCATTTCTAAAAGCAAACTTGATTAATTTTTTTTGATCAATTGCATCATTTAATGCTTGTCTTACTTTTATATTTTTAAGTTTTGAGTTTTTCTTTATCAGATTCATATGAACTGTTAAATTACCATGTGAAGGAGAAATCAAAAGCTTCGCATATTTTGAATTTACTATTTCAGTTTTTTTATTATAAGGGATATAAGCAATATCAAGCTTTCCTTCATGTTTTGAAATATCATTTATAACCTCTTTTGTTGGAAGTTTTGTATAAATAGTAATTTTATTTATATAAGGTTTGTTTTTTTCAAAATAATATGGATTGGCGGTTAAAACTATCTTTTTACTCTGTTTTAATCCTGTAGCATAACCTTGAGCCATGATATATGGCCCTGCTCCATAAAGACCAGGACCTTTTGTATTTTGAGCTGTTAAACTGGGGGCCCAATTATATTTTTCATAATATTTTTTTGTATAAAAATTGATTACACACAAATCATTTAATAACATACCATAAGGTATTTTCAAGTGTATTCTTATCTTATAATCATTTAACTTTTCAACGGAGTCTAATGCATTATGAATATTACTGTATAAAAAAGGCCCTTCCATAAAATGCTTCAAATTATTAACAACAGAATCAGCATCAAATTTTGTGCCATCTTGATAACGCACATCATCTCTTAACCAAAAGTCATAGGTGAGTTCATCTATCTTTTTATGTTTATATGCTAAATAGTAATCCCATCCTCTTTTAGAGTCACTGAGTTTTACTAAAGTACCATTAATCAAACTTATTAAGTTGAAATATGGAAGGGTTGGCATATATACTTTTAGTTCGGACTCTTTTGTCATCTTATTTATAAGAATTTTATCCGTTTGATCATGCTTATATGTTATTGCTTCATTTGAGAATAAGAAGCTCACGTATAAAAGAAGAAATAAATATTTACGCAACTTTATAACCAATACCGGATAAATTGACAATAAAATCTTTTGGTAGTTTTTTTCTTAGGTTTCTAATCAAAGAACGCAAAGCATTATCCGTCATAACACTGTCTTGCCAAACAACTTCTTGCAACTCTTCAAAGGAAGTTACACTATCTATGTTTTTAAAAAGAAGTTCTAAAAATAGAATCTCTTTTTTGGTTAAAGTAATCATTTTGTCTTTATGTAATAAGATTTTTTGATTCCAATCATATGCATAATCATCGGGAAGCGTTCTTTTTAAATTACTGCTATTAGAAAACTTTTTTTGACAATCTTCCAACGCACTGATTAGTTTTTCCAAAGTAATTGGTTTGAAAATATATTTTTCAATATGCATATCAATAAGTTGTAATAAATACTTTTCACTCGTATATGCCGTCACAACAACAATACATATATCTTTATCTTTTTTTCTGACTTCATGAATAAAATCTGCCCCATTCATTTCGGGCATTTCCAAATCAGTGATGATTAAATCAGGAGTAAAGTTTTGAAGTTTTTCTAATGCTTCTATTCCATTTGAAGCTGAAATAACTTCAGCCACAATATACTCTAAGGAAGAGACAATCTTATCTCTTATAAGGTCTTCATCTTCTATGAATAAAACCTTTAAACTCTTCAAATACTTATTTGACATTTTTTCCCTTTTAAGTGCATATAAATTAATTATTCATTACAAATTTCAATACCCATTTTTAAAAATCCTGTAAATGCAGCATTGTCAAATGAGAGTGGTTTTGAAACTTTTGTTTTGATATTATCTAAAACTTTAGTGTATTGTTTATAAAACTCATAAGATGGTCGTGGTTTATATATTAAATTAGAAATTTCCAGATATTTTATGATATTCTTTGTTGTTGTTGGTTTGATGAAATACTCTGTTTGCCTATTAAAACTATAAGGTACAAGGGTCACTAAAGTCCACTTTGCCATTCTAAATTCAGCTAAAAACTCAACAAGCCCTTCAAAACCATTTTTTTTATTCCCATGCAATAGTTCATAAAGTTCGATACAAAGCATATCTTTTTCATAAGAGGTTAAAGCTTTTATTACATCCCGAAGTTTTACTTTATCAAAAAGTGATACCATAACTGATTTTTGTATGGTTTTAAAATATGCTTCTGTTATAAAATGTGGATCTGAAAAATTCTCTTTTTTAAAAGCCTCTTTTGCATAAGCCTCTAGTTTCTCAGGATTGAATTTTTTAACAAGTCTTATTAATTTCTCATCCTCAAATCCTTTTGGATATGCAGCAAAAAATTCAGCCTCAACATCTTTTAATCTTTCTATGTTCATTATAAGAACCTCAATACTATTTAAATCTATAAAGTTTACCCCTGTATTGTAACAAAAAAAGTCAAAGTAAAAAATAATTAATCATAAAATCTAAAGATTATAAAAATGATTGTTATCTCTTATAGTACATAATGTTTCTTATAAAAAACAGAAAAATCTCAAACTGTTTTATTAAGCTTAAAAAAGCTTATTTTTCAGACTTATTTCATATACTTTGCTTCATACTTAAAATTGTTTCTTTATCTATATTATAAGCTCTTTTTTCAAGGTAATCTAAAACCATTTCATATCTATCTTGAGATAAATTTTGCCCTACTTTTAGTTTTCCTGTAATATTTTCAATATCAAACCTAAAAACTTCTGTGGCATTGATCATTTTAGTATAAACATCTTGGTTTAATGGCTTATATTTTCCTTCTGGTTGAAGTTTTTTCATCAAAAGAGACAAAGCTTTTACTTTTTCATCATAATCTTCCACAATAAGCACTTGTCCACTTGCGCAAACTGACCTAAAAAATTGTGTAGCAGGACAAGCTAAATCATCATTGCTACTAAAATATGATTGTATTAAAGAGTAAGGCAAAGCAATACTAAAAGCAGCATAAGAGTTTGATACAATAAACTCTTTTTTCTTCCCTTTTTTTGCTCCATGAAAATATACAACTTTTCCATCATGGACAAAATTTACAGGTACACTGTAAGGTTTATTATCACAACTCAATGCCAAAGTTGCATATTCACTGCTGTTTAAAATCTCTTCTATGATTGCTTTATTTTTTATTTCAAATTCACTTCTTCTCATTTAAATTCTCCTATTTCACCTCTAATCTACTGCTTATGGCTAATATATTTAACGCATTTATTATAAGCGCTAACCATTCAACTGCTAAGATTTCCTTTTCATCTAAAACTTCTTTTGCTTCTTCATATACTTTGTTGGGAAAATGTGTATCTTTGATATAACAAATTGCCTCAACTAACTCTAAACTTGCTCTCTCTTTTTCATTAAAATATTCGGTTTCTCTCCAAGCTGGAAGTACACTTATTCTTTCTATATTTTCACCTGTATCTAAAGCATCTTTTGTATGAAGTCTTACACAAAAAGCACAACCATTAATCTGTGAAGCTCGAAGTAATAATAGATGACTAAAACCTTCATTCATATTTGCATCTTTTATCAAAGCTTGCATGTCATGCTTTAAAGATATTAATTTATCGTACATGTGAGGTGCTTTTTTACCCAGATTTATTCTTTTATCCATTTTATATCCTTTACTCTCTATTAAGTTATTTTTCATATAATATCACTAAAGTGTCATGAAATAAAGATACAATTTATAAATAATTTATAAGGACAGTTTTGTACACATTAAATCCATCAAGTACCACCCCACTTTATATTCAATTATATGAACAGATAAAAAAAGACATACAATTAAATCTAAAAGCTGGTTCAAAACTTCCTTCGATAAGACAATTCTCTTCTGAGTATCAAATAAGCAAAACAACCGTTGAAAATACATATGCTCAACTCTATGCAGAAGGATATATAGACAGCAAACCACAAAGTGGATATTTTGTAAGTGATACCAACTATAAAGATTTTGAACAAAAACAAAACATAAAAAGAAAACCTATAACAAAAAAAAGAAATTACTTTTACGACTTTTATCCAGTACACCTACCAAAAGAGTCTTTCCCTGCAAAACTATGGAAAAGACTGAGCTCAAAAGCCATAGATAAAATTACTGATTTTTCATCTTATCCCGATGGACAAGGAGAAATAGAACTAAGAGAAGAGATTGTCAAATATCTCATAAAATCACGGGGTGCGAAATGTGATGCCAGCCAAATCGTAATCACCAGTGGCTTTAGTGAATCCATAAATTTATTTGCAAAAATGGTTCAATCTAAATATAAATCTTTTGCCATAGAAGACCCCGGTTATCATGTAGCAAGACGTACCTTTGAAAGTTATGGATACACTGTTGAAAAAATAAATATAGATAATAATGGTTTAGTTATCAAAGAATTACACAATTCAAACTCTAAACTTGTGTATATTACCCCATCAAATCAATACCCCAAAGGGGTTACGATGCCTATAACCAATCGACTCAAACTTCTAAAATGGGCACAAAAGAAAGATGGTTTAATATTAGAAGATGATTATGACAGTGAGCTTACTTATTATAACAGACCCATACCTTGTCTACAAGGTCTTGATACCTTTGATAAAGTAGTATATTTTGGTACATTTTCAAAATCACTTTCTCCTGCACTTAGAATAAGTTATATGGTTTTACCATACCATCTGCTACCAATTTATGAAAGTTATTATGATGCACATTTTTCAAAAGTTTCACTGATTAGTCAAAAAACATTAACACTATTTATGAAAGAAGGATACTATGAAAAACATCTTAGAAAACTAAGATTATTAAATAAAAAAAGACATGAACAGCTCAAAACTTTATTACAACAATATCTGGACAATAGTATGAAAATAGAAGCCCAAGGAGCTGGGCTTGCGATAACTATAAATCCAACTTTAGCTTTTGATTGGGATAAATTTAAAACTTTAGCTGAAGAAAACTTGATCAAACTTTATTTTGCAAAAGATACTTCAGGGGGGAAGTGGGAAGCAATTCGAATGGGTTTTGGAGGTTTTGAAAATGAAGAAACAATGCAAAAAGCCATAGAACTGTTCAGTAATATCTGGTATCAATCTATTAAACAATAGATTGATACACCATTGGTTGATACTCTAAACCTTGATAGTTTTCCTCTTTTCCTCTCTCTTTAAAGCCCAAAGCTTTGTAAACGGGTACAGAGTACAAAGAAGCATTGACCCTCATATGTGTTACATCCATATTATTTTTTACACACTCAAACAATTTTTTTGCAATGCCCTTTTTGTGAAACATTTCGTCAACAAAAAGATGAAAGAGATGACTTTTTTCTTTTATGACAAGAAAGCCCACTGTTTTTTTATCCACTGTATAAATATAGTGTTCATAACTTTTATCTTTTAGTCTTTTTTCAAAACTTTCTTGGCTTATCTCTTCTTCAAACCATGAAGGAGTTTGTTTAAAAATATAGGGCAATAAACCTGTCACCAGAGAACTTAATTCTTCTGCATCTTCATATTTTGCTCGTCTTATAAACTCATTGGTCAATGGAAGATTTTTTGACATTTGCTTATAACCTTCAAAAGTTTGTAAACTCTTTATTACCATCGTTAAAGGTTTATCATAGATTTGTGCCAAATCATATTCGTTTTTTTCCAGTTTAAATGCCAGCTTTTCAATGGGTGGAGTAAACTGTGCATCCACACCCTCTTTGTTTCCTCGTGGGTCTATACGATACCAACCATATTTTTCCAAATACACAGCATTTAAACCATGCAAACAATACTGATCATCTTCATACTCTCCACAACTCAAACGTTGATAACAAAACCCTGTAGGGATATTGTTGGCTCTTAAAAGCGCTGCAAGAAGATGCGATTTAGCATAACACCAACCTGTTTTATACTTTAAGACATCGCTTGCTTTACACGTAGTAACTTCTGCTTTTATATCACCACTGTGTGCTACTTCATCTCGAACATAAATAAAACAGTTTTTAGCTATTTGTTCATCGCTACTGCAGTTTTGTGATAAACTTTTGGCTAAGTTGTGTATTGCTTGATTGCTAAAATCAATGATGTTTGCCTCTTCTAAATAGTTTTTTAAATTCATAAATAACTCTACTTTCAAATAAAAGAAAAATTTTATTTCACTTTATCATAACTTTTTTTAATCTTTATCAAGCTTTTAACCTTCATACAACATCCATTTAAGTAAAATAGTTTTTACTATTTCTCTACATACAAAGGTTTATCATGCTTACAAAAAACATCCATTATGTTATTGCTTTTTTGCTTGTTGTTTTATCTGTTTTACTGACAATTTTAGTTCCGGGTGGTCCCATAGAAACAAGAGACTTCTCGCACTACAGTGAAACCGTTTTAGCATTGTTTAACATCTTTCTTACCACATTGGGGCTTCTTAGTTTTGTTGTGGCTTTTTTAATCGCAAAAAAGAAAAAATACTCCGTTGTTTTAAGTGCTATTTTTGCCCTGCTTTATCTGTTTGTATATATACTTGATTTATTTAAGATTTTTCCAACAAGTCCTGTGACCATGTCATCAACTCTTTTTTCCATAGAGGTTATCAGTTCACTGCTTGCAGTTGTTTTAATCTACTTGTGCATCAAATACCATAACATTGAAATACATAATGGTGAAACCATCCGCTTACAATTCTCTTTTTATAAACTGCTTGCTTTGATCGTGGTTGTTCTTTTTGCTATTGGCATTGTTATCTTTGCCACTCAATCTGCAATGGGGCTGTAACCCTTTGCAGAGATATTGATTTTAGTATAATACGCTGTCAACTAAAATAGAACTGCCCAAAAACAGAAGAATTGCTCCTGAAACTTTCTCTATATGGTTTGAATATCGCTCAACCCATATACGACTTTTTGAATTTGTCACCAAATAAACAACAAAAATATCCCAAAACAGTACTGCAAGAAACATCCATGCTGCGTAAAATGATTGCACATAAAATGGGGTGTCATTTTGAATCGATATTGTAAACATCGTCAAATAAAATATGGAATTTTTAGGATTCAAAATTGCAGATAAAAAGCCCATTGAAAAATATTTTATTGTCTCTTTTTTTCGTTTTTTCTCTTCTGTTTGATTTGAAAAGAGTTCTCTTTTTTTTACTCTTAAAAGCATATAACCAATATACAAAAGATAGAGGGAACCCAATATTTTAAGGGATGCAAAAACCAATTCATTCTCTTTAATTAGAGTTATTCCAAACAATGCCAATAAAATATAGACCAAATTTCCCGTAGCGATTCCAGCAGATGTGACTACTCCAGAAGAGCGTCCATATTTTGAAGCGTTTGAAAGAATTAAAAAAAAGTCAACTCCCGGACTGAGCAATGCCACAAAGTGTGCCAATGCCAGCGCTAAAAAACCCGATAGATATATCTCCATACCATCACTCTCCTATTTCAAAAAAAGAAGTATAGAGATTTGTAAGTTTTTTATCTTGTACAAAATTGACTATGCAAAATTTTGTTGGTACTCTTTGGGTGTGGTAGCTACAATTTTTAAAAAGTTTCTATGCAGATGACTTTGGTCTGCAAAACCACACTCCAATGCTGTATCCACAATCGAATGATTGGCTTTTAAAAGCTCTTTTGCCTTATTGATTTTAATGTTAATCAAATACGCATGTGGCGTTGTGTTAAGATGTGTTTTAAAAAGACGAATAATATAAAAAGGGTTTAACTCAAATTTGCTTGACAAATCTATCAACGAGATATTTTGTTGAAAATTTTCATTTAAATACGCTTTGATATCTTCAAACACGGTATCCTCAAACTTCTCTTTTGAGTCCTTTAAATATTGTCCAAAAAATTGCGTAAAAAAACGAATCAAAAAATCCTCTTTTTCTAAATATGTGATTTCACCAAACAGCGTCTCGCATAAAGTTTTAAACTCATCATACAGTGTTTCATCGTATAAAATATCTTCAGGAAACTCTTTAAAGTGCGTAATATCTTCTGAAATAGAGTTTTGAATACCTTGACACCATTGTTCATCTAAATACATCATATAATATACATTTGGGGTTTTTTGAACAGGATTGCAAGAGTGAATTGTATGTGGGTTAACCACCGCAAGCATGCCTTTGTCTAAATCGTATTGAGCATCCTTATTGGTATAAACAGATTCACCTTGTAAATTAATACCAATCGAAAAAGTATCATGCAGATGTTCTTTATAATGTTTTGTATTATTGGAGTATCTCAACTCTAAAAAAGGCAAGTTTTTATCTGTAAAAATTCTTGTAAAACTCTTGTGTTGTTTCATAAATGAATGATAACCAAATAATCTTAATAGCGCTTTTTACTTCCCAACTTATTTACTCATATTTTATATTAAAACCTTCCTCTTCTTTTGGTTCTTGAAAATATTTTGTTATCGCATCAAAAGTTGCTTCATCTATCAAAGGAGCATCTTTAGATAAATTTTCATTTCTTTTTTTCAGTTGCTCTTTACATATATCATCACTTCTTTTTACATAATACATCATATGCTCAACATTTGCTGTTTCAAATATATCTTTGAACCACTGCCTTTGAGAAACAGTATTTGCAGGAAAATCCAAAACAACTTCATTGCCTTTTTTTAAAAGGTCAACAATAAATTCAAACATCGTATCTTTTACTCTTTTTGAATATTTTATATAATCTTCAATGGTTTTTATTTCATCGGGATATAACTTTTTTAAAAGTTCATCTTCACTTAAAAAAATGGCATTATGTTCTTTAGAGAGTTTTTTTGACAGTGTCGATTTCCCTGCTGCCATTTTTCCACACATAAAATGTAGTCTATTTTTCATCTTCCACCCTTTGCATACTAAAATTTATTAACTCTATATTATTTCTTACGACTCTATTCTTTTTTACTTCTACAAAACCAAACTTTTCAAAAAATGGCTTTGCAGTGATACTTGCATCTACTCTTAATAAAGTTTGTTCGTTCTGTTTTGCCTCTTTAAAGATATTATTTATAAGCATTTTTCCTACACCACAACCTTGATATTCATGGTGTACGTAAAAGCAATCAATATTATCCTCATAAAACTCAGCAAAACCAACTAACTTTTCATCAAATATTGCTAAATAGGGTTTTGTTGTATTTAATCTTTTTTCCCAAACTTCATAATCGATATGCAAATTTGCCCAAGCCTTTAATTGCTCTTTTGCATAATCTTTATTGCATGTTTTATGAATAGTATTTGTAAAAAGTTTAGGTATAGTTTTTTGATATTTTTTATTATATTCTATTAGCTGCATCTGCTTCCTTTAACTCATAAAAATCACCTACACCTTTTAAGATAGTGTAAATTCTTGCTTTTATATTTTTTACAAAAGTTTTATCATGACTTACAACGATTAGAGTATTTTGATACTCTTTTAAAGCTTGTTCAATAGACTCAATTGAATCTATATCCATATGATTGGTAGGTTCATCTAATATTATAAATTGTATATTATCCAATAAAGCCTTTGCAATAAAAAGTTTTCTAAGCTCTCCTGGGCTTGTAGTGTTATTGTTTAAGAGATTTTTAGGATTTGAAGACAACCTTTGAATGAGAGTAAAAAGTTCACCTTTTTTTTCATTATTCAAACTCTTTATTGCTTCAAAAAGATTCTCTTTTTGTTTTAAGTCTATTTCTTGGGGAAGATACAAATAGTTTTTAAGAGATGATATTTTTGAGATAAGTAGTTTTAAAAAACTGCTTTTCCCTACACCATTGTCACCTATTATGGCTATTTTATCACTTTTATTTAAAGATAGATTTTCATACTTTAAAATCTTTTTTTCGCCTAAAAGCAATTGACCTTTTTGCAAAAGAAAAGAGAACTTCTCTTTTTTACTCTTTTCATCTTTTATAGTAATACCTTTGTCAAAGTTTTTTTCTATTTCATTTCTTTTAGAGGATAATACATGAGCTTTTTTAGAAAAACTTGTCACAAGTTTTGAATCAGATTTATCTTTTCCAGTAAGTTTTGCTAAGTTTATTTTCTCTTTTAAACTTTTATCTTTTGTATTTACATTTTTCTTAGATAATCTGCTTTTTGATTGAGAAACTTTCTCTTTTTGCGCTTGAATATTGTTTTGTAGTTTTTTCACTTTACTGTTTATATTATCATTCTCTTTTTGCAAAAAATTAAAATATGAATCTAACTCTTCTGTTGCCTTTTGGAAAGTGGTTTTATAGTTATAGATTTTTTTATTTTTTATAATAACTGTGTTATGGCACAAAGAGTTCAAAAGTTCTCTATCATGGCTTATTAAAATACCAATGCTTTTAAAATTTTTCAAACTCTTTATTAATATCTCTTTTGTTTTTATATCCAGATGATTACTTGGTTCATCAAGCAATAAAACATTAGGTTCTAAAAAAAGAGCAATGGCTATTTGTATGCGTTTTCGCTCGCCGAAACTTAGAGTTTCCCACCTATAAAACCACTCATCTTCTATGTGAAGTAACTCTTTTAGCTTAAATGTTTTTGTATTGTATGTGTAAATAAAATCATCAAAACCATTTGGTTTTTCATGAAGTTCTTGTTCACAATAATAGACCAACTCATTGCCAATGATATTACCTTCTTGGGGGTTTAGTATTCTAGCAATGAGTTTAAAAAGTGTGGTTTTACCTGAACCATTTGAGCCAACTATACAGCTCCAACCCTTTTCAAAACTCAAATTAAGATTTGAAAAAATTTCACTGCTTGTGTATTTAAAAGTAAGATTATTTATTTGTAGATATTGCATATAAATTCCTTGAACTATCTATATTTAGTATCAAGGATAAGTCAGATTTTACCCTTGAATTAGAGTAAAGTGTTCATTGTTTTTTCCTTTTTTATTTATGCGGTAGTATATCGTTTTTCATTTTATAGCTATTTGAAAAATAACTCTTCTTTTTGTTTTTTTGTTAGTTTCGATACTATTAAATCATATGATTCATTGACCATGTCTTTTAGTATCTCTTCTTTTATAGTTCCATCTAAGGTTATGGTATTCCAATGTTTTTTATTCATATGATAACCTGGATTTACACACTCATAAATATCTCTATAGGCTATTGCATCATTTGGATCACATTTTAAATTTATATTTAACGGATTTTTTTTCAAACTAATAAGACCAAACATTTTATCCATAACTTTAAATACCATAGTATCATCACCAAAAGGAAAATCTTTTGTTGCCCCTTGCTTAGCCATAAATATAGTTTCTATTTGTTCTAAGTTCATTATTTAACTCTTTTTTAATTTTTAAATTTATTGGACAGATTTAGCATAATCAATGGCATTTTGCACCGCTTTTTTAGCTTGGGGAGAATTTTTCCAACAACTGCTTCCCAAAATATCTGAAACAATATCCGTAATCTCATCCACACTACTTTTAGATAAAGCCTCCAAAGAATCAATACCTATTTGCTCAAATCTTCTTATAACGGTTTCACCTACAAACTTTACTTCTAAAAGCTTTTGTTTTTCTTCTTTTGAAAATGGCATATTTCGTACCTTTTTATAAATTTATTTATAATTGTTCTTCCTAAAATTTTTTAATGACTTTTATATACAATAAATAGTTTTTAGGTTATAAATTTTTGAAAGAGAAATCACTTTACTGATTATAATATTTGGCATGATGATATTTCAAATATACCACGACATATGTTTATTTATTTTCCTTTAAAACATATTCATTAAACAATTGCATTGTTGTTTTAGAGTTATGAGAATATTCACCTCTCAAATTCTTACGTATATTATATAAAAAATTCCCTATTTCATTTTTTAAATTATTTAGATGATGCTTTTCTATTGAAATTCCAAAAACAAAAAGCTTTGAAAGTTGTTTATATAAATAATTTCCTTGTTGAGAACTATTTTTAAACCAATAATTATCTATTTCTTCTATATTATAAATTATTTGTTTAATCTCTTTTTCTATAACTTCTTTTGGCAAAAACTCTCTTACATAAACAATTGCAATATCAATAACATCAGTTAAAAATAGATTTCCAATATAGTCATCATAACTATCAATAAAATCTTTCCATTTTGTAAAAATCTTTTCCATTATATATTTTTGGATTTCATCATCTTCTATTTTAAAAATACTATTATTTAAGGCTTCTTTGCTATCCTCATCAAAATATTGATTTATTTTTACAGTATCAATAAAAATATTTATTGTTTCATTACTACTTTGACTTAATACATCTGCAAGAGGTAAAAAAAGCTGTGGATTTCTTGAAGGGTAGATTAAAAAATATTGAAGAAAATCTTTCCAAACTTGTTTATCTTGTGTTAAAAAAAGCATGTTTTTTGAAATAAGCCCATTTTCGTCTTTTAAAAGATTGCTACAACTATTATGGTTAGATTTAAAATAAACACTGCTTCTAATAGCTTCAAATTTCACTAAAGTATTTTTAGTTTTATTAGCCAATAAAAGTTTCTCTTTTGTGGTTAAATTATTTAGCAAATATTTTATTTTAAAAACATTATTTATATTATCTAAAACCTTAACGAAATCATCAAAAAATATTTTAACAGAAACAAAAGAGAGAAAATCTATATACGGTTCATACATAAAATTCCCTCGTTGTACTGCCTCTACAAAATTATATATCTGTATAAAATCTTTTTGCACTAAAGCTTTTTGATAACTTTCATAAGCTTCACTTTCCCAATGGTATTTTGAGATACTTTTAATATCTACGCTGACACCACTATCTTCAAGAGTACCTATAAAATAATCTTTTACTTCTATAAAATTATCAAAATATTTATTCTCATACAAATAGTTATATAAAGTATTTTCTATGTCTAAATAAACAATTAGAGGGATTAATTTTAACCTTTTTTTATCATCAAATACATTTACAACACTTTCTACGAGTTGTTTATATATTTTAGTAGATTTATCATCATATGGCATTGAATATTTTTTTATATCATATGCTGTTTCCATATCTTTATAAATAGAATCAAAATCTTTTCCAAGATATTTTTTAGTATCAAACAACTGATAATATTTATCTAAAAAGCTACCATCTAACTTTGAAGTATCATTTTCATGTATTTGTGTTAAAATTTGATTTATCTGCTTTTCCATATCAAACACTCTTCTTTATCTAGTTTTTTCCACAAGTCATTAAATGTATTTAAAATATGTTGAGCATGTTTTACTTCTTGCATAATATGGTGGGATTTGCCAAGACTATTTACAGATGTTCCCAAAGACCATACTTTTGGTTTTTCTAACGGAAATATTAAAAACCTATCATGAAAATCATATCCATTATTATCTATTTTCCCTCTAACCTCTAAATTTAGAAATAAAAATTGTTGTTCATCAGAATTAAATATATTTTTCATATTTTCTTTAATCTGTTTTTTATGTTCTTGATTATCATTTTTTTTAAAGCCTCTTATTGCTTTTAATGGAACATGCGCATTAGCTGAGAAATACAATGTCTTTTTTATATCATCTGCACTTAAATATGGATCCCAAAGATAAACGCCATTTTCTCCATACTTTTTAATAAGTTCTCTAACATCTAAAAGTGCCTTACTTTCTTGTTTTCCATAGTACTGAATAAAAGATTTTTTTTCTTCAAGTTCTTTTAACTCATCTTCATATTTTCTATCTGAAATCCATAAATTAAATTCTTTATTATCTTTATTGGCTTTACCATATGTATTACTTTGATTATGTGACACTACAATTTCTTCAGTTTTTCCATTAACATTAAACACTCTTTTTTGAGGTTCTTGTATAGCAATTATAGAATTCATTTCTTTCATAATCGTAAATTTATTTTTATATAATATAAATGAACTTTTTTTATCAAAAATTTCAATAGTTGTTCCAAAACAATCATCTAACAAAATTTCTACAATATTATCTTTTACTTCAATTAATCTTTGTCTTGTAATAACATTATCATTCTCTTCATATATCCTTATAAGTAAATTATCTAGATTAAAGTTACTATTTTTAGGTTCAATCTCCACCTTTATTCCTTCATACCTACGAAGTTCTTTATTTTTAATAGTTGTCCAAGTCATCGTAAAACTATTAATAGGAAATTGAAGAATAATATTACCAAGTCTATCAGAAAGGTTCCCAATTTTTATAGGTAGTTTTTCAGTCAAATTTTCACTGAAACTATTTAAAAGTTCAGGTGCATCAAGTAGAAACTGACAATTGCCTTTATCTTCATCAAAAAACTCTAATATATAAGAGCCGTATTTAAAATTATTTTTTAAAATATGATTCAATTGAGGATTATTAAACCAATCTTCAGATTGTACATATTGTTCAGGAAGAAGTTTTAAAGAACCCACTTCTAATATATCGTCAATTTGAAAAATTTCGTTATTTAATAAATCATCATATAACTTTTTTACAATATCAATATTAACTATTCGCCTCTGGATTCCCCATTTAATATCTTTTATACCTTTAAACTTTTGAAGTTTATCAAATGAAAACTCTTTTGTTTTTTCTTGTTTTGTATTTTCAAAAACAACAAGTGTAAAAATATTAAAAGGTGTTTTATCATTTTTTCTGATACCAAAAACTTCTATAATTTCACATTTATTATATATGCCAATATTACTTTGATTAAGAATAAAGTCTAACAATAATAATTCCTTTCATTCAATTGCTTTTATTATATCTAATTCTTTTTTTCAACCCTAAACCCCATCACTTTATCATCTGTCTTTTTTGTATCTTCAAGTATTTGAGTAAGCAGTTCAAAGGCTGTTTTGATATGTTTTGTATTTTCTATTGTTTGATTTTTATTTAGTTTCAAATCTTCTTTTAGATTTTTTAGTTCTATTACTATATCTTTGTAAGTAAGTGCAAACTCTCTAAGCTTTGTAAAGGTTCGCATGATATTTATTGTTACATCTGTGGCAACTTTGCTTTTTAGTACAGTTGCGAGCATATATACACCTTGCTCGGTAAATACTTTTGGATTATATTTTCTATTATTTAAGCTATTTTTAAAGGTCGAAAATTTCGACCTCAAAATTTCTGTTTCTTCTTTTGTCAATTCAAAATAAAAATCTTCAGGAAATTTTTCAGGATTATTTTTTACAGCTTCATTTATTCTTTTGGTTTCAACTTGATAAAGAGTTGCCAAGTCACTATCTAACATCACTTTTAAGTTACGAATATCATAGATTTGATTTTCAATCAATTGTTTTGCTAAGTTTTCCATAGAACTACTCCATAAATAATATAAAGTAATTCTATCAGTGTTTTTTATAAATAATAAAAAATATTACATAATGTAATCAAATCTAAAAGTTTTTAATCAAGTCCTCAAAAACAGCAGTTAATCCCTCTACTTCTTTAACAGTTGTTCTCTCCCCTACAGAGTGAATAGTATCGTTTATAACTCCAAACTCTATGGCTTCTATTCCAAAAGCTCCAAAATATCTGGCGTCAGAAGTTCCACCGTGTGTTGAGTGTTTTGTTGTTACTCCTAAAACTTCTTTTATAGAGTTTTCCATAGCTTTCACCACTTTTGATTCTTTATTGGTTACAAACGGGAATGAACCTTGTGTCGTTCTAAAGTCATACTCTAAACCTTCTAGGTTTTTATGGATAAACTCTTCTACTGATTCTCTTGTAGTATTTGTTGAGTTTCTTACATTGAACATAAGTTTTAACTCATTTGGAGTTACGTTTGTAACTTGCATACCACCTCTTATATCAGTGATTACCATTTTACTAGGAGCAAAATACTCATCTCCATCATCAAGATTATGACCAGCTATTTTAGGAAGTACATGTGCAAAGTTATGTACTGGGTTTATACACTTTTCAGGATAAGCAGCATGACCTTGCTTTCCCTTGATAGTGATATATCCATTGATACTTCCTCTTCGCCCTACTTTGATTGCATCTCCAAAAATATCTTCACACGTTGGTTCTGCTACCACGGCATATTGTGGAATAAAATCAATCTCTTTTAAGTGTTCTAAAGCCTTGATGGTTCCATAGGTTCCTTCGCCCTCTTCATCACTTGTCATTAAAATAGAGAGTGTTCCATCAAAGTTTTTTGCATGTTTACAAGCATATAAAAAGGCAGCATCACCACTTTTCATATCTTGTGAACCTCTTGCAGTAATTACTCCATCTATAACTTCTGCAGCAAAGGGATCAACCTCCCAACCCTCACCTGGAGGTACTACATCAATATGTCCTGCAAAACATAGGTGCTGGGGATTGTCATTAAACTTTTTATAATAAAATCTGTTTTTTGTATCTTCTCTATCGATATTTATGCAAGTCCATTCCTCGCCTAAATACTCCTCTATAAAATCAAATGCTCCATCATCGGAAGGTGTGACCGATTTATAACGTAAAAGCTTCTGAAAAAGTTCTATAATTGTCATTGTAAGTCCTGTTATTAACTTCTGAGATTGTATCTAAGTTATCTTTATTTTGTTATAATAAGAGATATATGTAAAGGCTTTATTATGAATATGAAACGACTGCTTCAAAACAAAATAAAAGTGTTGATTTCTTTGATTATTTTAATCTATTTGGTATTGGGATTTTTTATACTGCCCATGTTAATTCAATCACAAGCCACCTCTTGGGTAAAGAGTAATCTCAATGCAACACTCAAACTCAACAATGTCCGCTTTAATCCATTGCTTTTTAAACTTCAATTAGAAGAACTTACATTGGAACAAAAAGAGAAACCTTTAGTCAGTTTTCAATCACTTGTTGTGGATTTTGATTTGGCACGAACAATCAGCAATCAATATTTGCATTTCAAACTTATACACATACAAAATCCAAAAATTCATCTGGAGATGAACACAAACAAAGAGTTAAACTTCTTAACACTTTTACCTTCTGATAACAAAGAAAAGACTCCCACCAATAAAGAAGAACCATCAAACTACAGTGAACTTTTAAAACTGAAACTGGACAAACTTCAAATTCAAAATGGGTCCATTGCCTTTACTGACAACTCTTTGCAAACGCCTTTTTCAACGACGTTAGATCACTTAAGCTTTGAATTTCGAGATTTAAGTACTTTAGAAAACAGTGTTGCTTCACACTCATTTGATACCGCCATCGATACAAAAAGTCGTCTCAGTTGGAACGGAGGTTTATACTTAAACCCATTTAAAGTCTATGGAAAACTTGATTTAAAAAACTATGCCGTTTCAAATTTTTGGGAAAGCATCAAAACAAATTATGCGTTTGATTTAAATAAAGATTTGACACTCAATGCGCACATTGGTTTTCTGCTTTCACTTGAAAATGGTTTATTTGCCCAAATCAATGACAGTTCTGTTGAATTTAAAAACCTTGCCGTCTACGATAAAAAAACTCAACCACTGCTTGAACTCAAACAACTTGTTTTGGACGATATGAACCTTTCTTATCCTGCAAAAAAAGAGAGAAAATCACTTCAAACCGATTTTACACTTTTAATCAATGAAGGGGAAATAAAAAACAATACAACACTTCTATTTGAACCTTTTGAAGTTGAAAGTCATTATACAGTAACGCAGTTGCCACTTGATATTTTAAACCCTATTCTTTCACAAAATGTTTATCTCAATATCGACTCTGCTTTTGTAAACAGTACGGGTGAAGTAAGCATGAGAAATGACCATACTGTTTTTAACAGCGATACTTCTATTCATAAAATAGAACTATCTAAAAAAAATCAAACTATTATTAAAGCGAGTAGAGTCAACCTTAATGGTATTAAATATGACTCTTTACAGCAACAAGCGAGTGTCAAATCTGTAGAAGTGGTTGATCCTTTTGCATATGTCCATATCAATAAAAAGAGTCAACTGAATTTAGCAACCATTCAAAAAAAAAGTACCTCACAAACAAAAAAGTCAAAAGAAGAGTCAACCAAAGAGACTCTGCACTTATTATTGGGACCATTGAGTGTTAAAAATGGATTCATCACATTTGAAGATGAAACACTGCCCATACCATTTAAAACCAATATTCATAAACTGCAAGGCTATTTCTCAACCTTTAATACCAAAGGAACCAGACCATCACAAATGAGTCTGGAAGGTGTGGTGGGCAAATATGGTCATGTGGCCATCAAAGGACTTACAACACACAATAACATCAAAGATACCACCGAAGTTAAAGTGGGCTTTTCAAATATCTCTATTCATGATTTAACACCTTATTCAGGCAAATTTATTGGCCGAAGTATTGATGAAGGAAAACTCAATGTAGATTTAAACTACATTATTAAAGATTCAAAACTCAATGCTAAAAACAATATTGCCATTGAAAAAATAAAACTGGGTGAAAAAATAGAGAGTAAAGAGGCTGTCAACTTACCATTGGAGCTTGCCATTGCTATTTTAGAAGACTCCAATGGTCTTATTGATATTTCATTGCCGATTAAAGGGGATTTAGATAATCCCCAGTTCAGTATTGCACCGATTGTTTGGAAAGCGTTTACCAACTTAATTTTAAAAGCCATTACCGCACCTTTTTCTCTTCTTGGATCACTGTTTGGTTTTGAAGAGGATGAGATCAATGCAGTGGCTTTTGATTATGGTGCAAGTGCCATCACACCTGTACAAAAAGAGCCTTTGGATAAACTCTTGAAAATTCTTGAATCAAGAAAAAAATTGGCGATCAAACTTTATCCTACCTATGACACAAAAGGCGACTACTACGCTTTACAAGAAGAGATATTGGATACATTGATCAAAAAAGAACTCAAAGATGTCAAAGATGAAAAGTATAAAGAGCGTTATGTTGAGCTTTTAGAAGAACTTTACGAATCCTATGATTTAGACAGCGATGATTTAAAAGAGAGATTTGAAACCAAAGAGAAGTTTGATGCATTGGCTTATGAAGAGGCATTGAAAAATCAACTCATACTTAAACAAACCGTTTCACAAAAGCAGATCAATGCTTTGGCACTCAAAAGAGTCAACAACATCAAAACCTATTTGCTTAAAAACCAAGCACTCAAACCCGAGCAAATTGAGATAGATTCAACATTTAAAACAGAACAGTTTGATAAAAAAACCATCTTAAATATTGAACTGGATACTTCAAAATAGTATTATATTTAATTATAATACTATTTTCGTTAAAAAACTTTTTTCACTCAATACAGCATAATATAACTATAACTTATATTTATATTTATAAAACCTTAAATTTTAAAAGAGTACAATCACAAATCACTTATAAAAGGGAGATTATGAAAAAAATTGCTACTCTTATTATAGTTCTACTTATAGTCACAATTGGACTATCAATATATAAACAGGTAAAAAAAGATTTAAAAATAAAAAGAGTCGAATGCCAAGAAAAAACCATTACTTTTGAAAAACTTTATAAAAAAGAGAGAGTTGATAAAGCAATTCAACTTTTACAAACACACAACTATCTGATCCACACAGATATTGAATACTCAAAACTTATGAAAAGTAATCTGGTGCACCACTTAAATCAACAACAAAATCAAACACTTTTTGAATCCGTATTACTCTCTTATTTAAAAGAAGCTGAACCTTCTAAAGAGAAGTTGGTCATTGATTATTATATTTATGAAAATGACAAAGAGGATAAAGGGAAAAAACAAGATGGTGCAAAAAAATATGCTGGTTATTTGGTGTTTGAATTCAAACTCAATAAACAAGTCATTTACAAAATTCAAACCGATTACATGAAACTTGATGGTTCAGACATATCTGAACGCATGGATTGTGTAATGAAATCATTTACAACATTAAAAGGAGAATAATTGAAACAAAAAGTTTTTAAAGAAAAATACCATATATTTGAGATTGAGTTTTCAAAAAGTGAATTAAACTACACTACTGTTGATGAGATTATTGATGCGTTAAAAAAAAGAATTGATGCCAATGATGTGATTGCTTACATTGCAACATTTAATCAATATGAGCATACAGTTAATATCAAAGGTGAGATTAATCCTATCATTAAAGATGCCAAAAATATTGTATTTTGTTTTGGTAAAGAGATACCCACATCCGAAGTTCTGGCCGTACGACCAAGGTCAATTGGTGTTGTTGAACTTGAAAAAAGTTTTATTGTGAACTTTCTTGAAGCACCTAATGAACAAGCCAATGTTACGATGGAGAATATGATTAAATCACTTAAAGACTAAAAGAGTTTTCTCTCTTAGTCTTTTTTGATGAAATTACAAGAAAAGAGGATATAAATTTTCTTTTTTCTTTAAAGTTTAATCACTTTTGCACCAAATCCACCTTGACTTGGATGTGCGTCTTCATACCCTTTGATTTTAGGGTGTTTATCTAAATATTTCTTTACAGCATATGAGAGTTTTCCTGTACCAATACCGTGATATACAAGCACTTCATCGAAACCCGCAATCAATGAATCAGAGATAAACTTATCTAAGTTTTCAACGGCTTCATCTGCACGTTGTCCATGTAAGTCTAAAGAGATGGTTCCACTTTCTGGTCGTTGTACATTCACAACCACCTTTTGCTTGGCAGCTACTTTGACAAGATTTCCACTTCGTTGAAGATCACTTAAATTGACTTGTACCCGCATCCCTAAGTCATTTTCAATAAAGGCTTTTTTACCTTTAATAGAGAGAATCTCACCTTTAGAGGTTTTATATTTGATTCTGTCCCCTACTTTAAAGCTCTCCACTTCTTGAACTTTTTGAGTTTTAATCTCTTTGACTTTTTTATGTGCTTCATTTAAGTGTTGGTGAGACTCTTTTGAAAGCTTCGCTTTAATTGCTTTTTTAGCCTCTTCTTTGGCATCATAATACTCTTTATGCAGTTTTGACTTCTCAGAATAAATGTGTTCATCCAGCTGCTTTTTTTGCTCTTTAAGGCTCTTTGTCAACCTTTCATACTCTGCAATATCATCATTGAGTTTGGCGATTTTTGTTTTATACTCTCGTTCCAACTCACTGCTTCGTTCAATCAGTTCATTGAGTTTGTCTTTATCTTCTCCATAGACCTTTTTGGCTGTTTTAATCACATTAATAGGAATACCATAACGTCCTGCTGTTTCAAAAGCGTAAGACTTACCAATGGTTCCTTGTAAGAACTCATAAGTAGGTTTTTGATTGGCTTCGTCATAAATAGCGGCCATCAATTCCACATCTTCATTAGCAGCCATGAGTGCGGCCAATCTTTTATGGTGCGTGGTAATGATGATTTTAATATCTTTTTGGATCAACTCTTCAATGATGACTTTAAACAGACTGGCTGCTTCATCTGAATCTGTTCCCAGCTCTATCTCATCCACACCCACAATGACATTTTTGCTGCCAAAGAGTTTTGAAAACTCCACCATTCGTCCTGCAAATGTAGAAATGTCATTTTTGACATTTTGTGGGTCATCAAGAACGGCTAACACATTTTTAAAATGACCAATTATTGAGCTTTTATGGGCTTGATAAGGAATGAGATATTTCGATAAAAGTACCGAAGAGAGAATCGATTTTAACATCATCGTTTTACCTCCAGCATTCACCCCTGTAATCATCACAACTGATTTTGAAAAATCAACCGTAATGGGTTTTGCATCATGCAAAGCAGGGTGTCTGAACTCAACGAGTTTACACTGTTTGCCTTTACTTGGTAAAATAAAGTTTTTATCTGAAATTTTGGCAAAAAAGACGCGTGCTTGGTAGTGATCAAATCGGTCAAACTCTTTATTGATAAACTTTAAAAACATCAAATTTTTCTCAAAATTTGAGCTTATCTCCTTACACAATTGCAGTAAAATCTCTTCTTGTTTGTTTTTAAGATTTGACTCTTTTTGCTTGAGTTCAGAAATATTGTGGGGTAAGATATAGAAAAACCCTGAAGCACTACGATGAACCACAGAAGCTTTAATAACATGATTAAACCCACCACGCACTAATAGCGTCTCTTCTCCATTGACAAAGTGCACTTGAGCATCGACTAAATAAGGCCGAATTTTAGCACTGTTGATCACTTTATACAAGGCTTGTTTAATCGACTCTTTATTGGAATAAAGCGCTTTTTTAATCATATCAAGGTCATCATCGATACCCTCTTTAAGTTCCCCTTTTTTGTTGAAGTAACTTGCAATGTTCTCAATATCATTAGGAATGATGATCTTATCCATCCACTCTTGCAGTTTACTCTCAAAATTAAAGCCTTTTAAATACTCAAAATAGTGAATGATTTTTACAAACTCATAAATATCATCGAGTTTTAAAATCCCTTGCTTTTGAATATGCATCAAAGCACTGTCAAGGTTTTGTGTCTGTAAAGGTTGTTTGATGTTATAAGAAGAGAGCTCTTGTATGAGCTTATAGTGAAGATTGATATCTCCTTCTAACACCACCTCTTTTTTTCGAGCGAAGAGTTTCGTAAACTCTTCAATATAATCAATTAAATCTAATTTTTTAAATATCTCTTGCATGGATTATTCAAATCACCTTATAAATAGTATTGCCAATATAGAAGAGCTACAGCCGTAATAGACAAGATTCCTAAAATATTAAATACAAATCCATATTTGGCCATGTCTTTTACTTTTACCGCACCACTGCTCATAGCAATGGCGTTTGGTGGCGTTGCAATTGGCAACATAAACGCATAACTTGCACAAATGGTTGCAACAAAAATAATCAACGTACCATCAATCTGTGTTGTTTGCGACAGTGAGTAAATGATTGGCAGAGCAATAGAGATTAATGCTGTGTTTGATGTAATCTCTGTTGTAAATGTAATCAATGACGCCACAATTAAAATCAGAACAATAGCAGGAAGGTTTGAAAGACTCAATAAATGATTTGCAATCTCTTCAGCCAAGCCTGTTGCAGAGAATGCTGCAGCAATAGAGAACCCTGCTCCAAATAAGAAGATAATCTCATACGGAATTTTCTTTGTATCATCCCATGATAAAAAACCAATCTTTGGTGCAAACATCAACAAACCATAACTTAACAAAATCCCTTTTTCATTCAAACCTAAACCTGAGTAGTATGGTTCAATTTTAGAGTTCACTAAAAGAAGTACGACCAATGAGCCTAAGATATATAACAATCGTTTCTTCTCTGGGTCGAGTACTCCTCGATCTTCTAACTCATTATCAAGCTTCACATCTGTTAAACCAATGGATAAAACAAAAGGAATCATAATCAACATTGCTATTGCTAATGGCGTTGTCAATAAAATCCACTTAATAAATGGAATGGCTTGCATACCGTGTTGCTCCATAAATCCAAGCAAAATCAAGTTGGGTGGTGTACCAATGGGGGTAACAATACCACCAATACTTGCTCCATACGCTATGACTAAAATCAATCGCACTTTAAACTTTAAATCATCGCTTAAATACATGGCAATTGGAATCAACAACAGTGCCGTTGTAGAGTTGGAGATCAATGAACTTAAAAATGCTGAAGTAATTGCCAGTGAAAACAATATACCTCTTGGAGTACTTGGAAATATGGTCAACAGTTTGTTTGAAATATATTTGTGCAGATTTGTTTTTTGTGTAGCAATGGCAATCATAAAACCACCCAAAAAAAGAAAAATCGTGGATTTTGAGTAGTTAATCGCCGTTGCATTGGTACTTAAAATATCAAATGATGGAAAAAGTACAATAGGAAGCAGTGAAACCACACCCAATGGCAACCCTTCATTGGTCCATAGAACAACCAAAAATACAATCAGTGCCATTAATGTGGCATGCTGCGTGTTAAATGCCAAATGTGCCACGGCAAACATGACTAACGATGAAATGATAGCTATTAATATCTTCTTCACAATCTCCCCTTTTCTACTTACTTTTTAGGCCTAAAAGGTTTTATGACCTCTTCATTACACTCTAAATACGGACCTTCCATCAAATCAATGCAGTATGGAATAGCAGGAAAAACTGCATCCAAACACTCTCTGATAGATTTTGGTTTTCCTGGAAGATTAACAATCAAAGAGCTTCCTCTTAAACCTGCTGTTTGTCGTGATAAAATCGCTGTTGGTACATATTTTAAAGACTCAGCTCGCATCAACTCACCAAAACCAGGCATCATTCTATCACATACATTTTCAGTTGCTTCAGGTGTGACATCTCTTTTTGCAGGACCTGTTCCACCTGTTGTTACTACCAAACAACACTTCTGTTTATCAACCAAGTCAATCAATGTCTCTTCAATCGTAATTTGATCATCTTCAATCACTTTATATACTGGTTCCCAAGCACTCGTTAAATATTCATTTAATGTATCTATAATGGCTTGTCCAGAAAGGTCTTCATAGATCCCTTTACTTGCTCGATCACTGGTTGTGACGATTCCTATCTTTGCTTTTTCATTCATTATTTGTAATCCTTAAAATTTATAAAATATGTCCACACTCTTTTATATAATAGACCGTGGCAAAGGGTGTAAAAAACTCTTTTATATTATTAGCATCAACAATTTTATCTTCACTACCAACATAAACTTCTATTTTTGTCCCTTTGTTACAAAGTGTTTGTACTTTCTTTGTATCCCAAACATAATGCAACAGTTCATCCAACTCTTCATAAGTTCCTTGTCTGAAAAATGGTTCAATATTTTTTGAAGAGGGATAGACCACATTCTTTAAAAAGTTTTGGCAATATCCTTGGGCATCTTTCTTAAAAAACATCAACTGCATGCGTTTAAACTTCTCATCTTTATCTTGAAAAAAAGCGGGAGAAAAAAGTTGCAACACATCGATGCGTTTTGAAGAGTGTAATGCCTCTTCAAAAGCGTTGATGGCACCATAAGAGAAACCAGCAAGAGTAAAATCATTATTGATTAAATATTCATCAAATAGTCCTTGCTCATTTTGTAAACAAAAACCACTGTAATACGTTGTCTTATAACTCATTATCAGTAATGACCTCATTGTGAAGTAAAATATCTTTGAGTCGTACCACATCAGCCGTGTGTTTATAGATTTCACTCTTTAAATCGCTTTTAACGGCCTCAATAAATGCTTGAACATCTTGTTCCATTTTATACTCATCCACCATTACGGAGGCCAACTCATACGCACTGTGTAAATCCTCAGTATGTATGGCATACGCTTCACCTTGTACTACTTCTACTCCAATAGAACCTGCTAAATACTCTTTGATTTGTTGAGTCAATACACTTTTTGAAGGAAAAAGTTCATCGCTTTTTTTAATTCCCTCTTCAAAAAGACGAATGGGTTTTTGAGCAATATACGCCTTACTTGCTTGATACAACGCCAATACCTCTTTTTGTTTACTGTTGAGCAGTTTATGCTCTTTTTTACCAAACTCAACTTTGGTTTTAGCCGTTTCAATGTCTTCTAAAAGAAGAACTTTGTCGCCTCTTTTTATCATATTTAAAAGAGCTTCATTAATCAATGTAGCAATGGCTGCTGAAGAGAAACCAGCTGTATTAAATGCCAACTCTTTGATATCAAGATCATGTTTTTTCTTATGTAAGTAAAGTTCTAAAATCTTCTCTCTGTCTTGGATGTTTGGAAGGTTTAAAAAGACACGTCGGTCAAAACGCCCTGCTCTAAGCAATGCATCATCTAAAACTTCAATTTTATTGGTTGCTGCAATGACAATCACCCCACTCTCACCATCAAATCCATCCATTTGTGTCAAGAGTTCATTGAGTGTTGCTTCTCGTTCATCATTTGAACTGCCACTTCGTTTCTTACCCACCGCATCAATTTCATCAATAAAAACAATCGCAGGAGCACTCGCTTTGGCCTTTGCAAAGAGCTCTTTGACTCTTTTGGCACCCATACCTACATAAATATGTACAAAGCTGGCACCGCTTTGATAGAAAAATGGAACCTTGGCTTCACCCGCAACCGCACGAGCTACAAGTGTTTTCCCAACACCGGGAGGGCCTACAAGCAATACACCTTTAGGCAGTTTCACACCATGTTTGACATATTTTTTAGGAGCATTTAAAAAGTCAACAATCTCTTCAAGCTCCTCTTTAACACTGCTGATACCTGCTACATCTTTAAAGGTGATTTCAGAAGTCATGGCTTCAATACTTGAATCCTCACTGTTTTCTTGAACAGATGTTGTTGCAGAACTTTTTTGAGAAGCTTTTTGTAACTCTTGGGCAAACTTATTTTGAGGAAGAAATTTTTTGATTTTATCTTTATAAAATCGAAGAAAAATAGCAAAGAACAGAAGAATAAAAAGAAAGATGACACCCACATAATAAGAGGTGGAGTTGATACTTGCACTGCTTTTATAAAGCGTGTAAATAAAAAGAGCCAACAAAATAATGGCTGACATACTCATCATCTTTAGATTTTTATCTAAAACCGTTTCATTATCATTTTTTTTATTCGAATTTTGCAACATTACACTCTGCCTTTGCTTCGTAGTTTGTTATTTGAATCCAATCTCCTACTAAATCAGCAGGACTTTCGACTTCGATTTTATTAAAAAATTGA
Organism: Candidatus Marinarcus aquaticus; assembly: GCF_004116335.1. Lineage (NCBI taxonomy): Bacteria > Pseudomonadati > Campylobacterota > Epsilonproteobacteria > Campylobacterales > Arcobacteraceae > Candidatus Marinarcus > Candidatus Marinarcus aquaticus. The sequence continues at coordinate 43,259 of NZ_PDKN01000011.1, read as the reverse complement.
TCCAAACCTATTTGCTTGCCATCTTTTTCTTGTTCAATTAACACATCCAATACTTGCTTGTCTTGTCGAAACTTCAAGTTCTTCTCTTCAATAATAGAGACCAACTCATTGTATCGCTCTTTGGCAATGGCACCATTTATTTCTGGTTTCATTGTCGCACTTGGTGTACCATCTCGTTTTGAGTAAGTAAATGCATGCACGTGTGTTAAAGGAAACTTATGTAAATTCTCGATGGCCTCTTTCCATAAAGTTTCCGTCTCACCTGGGTGTCCCACGATAAAATCTGTACCTAAAGCATACCCATTATTGCTTAAAAATTCAAAAAGCTCTAAGTCAGACAAGACTTTGTTTCGTCTGTTCATGATTTCAAGCATCTGTTTGCTGGTATGTTGCAGTGCAATATGCAGATGACGTGCCATCCAAGGTTCGTGAATAATCTCTTTGAACTCATCATCAATTTGTATGGGTTCAACACTTCCTAAACGAACGCGTCGTACACCTTTAGTCATACCAATCTTTTTAAGCAGTTTGGCCAATGAGGTGTGCTGTTTTTTCCCGTAGCTTCCAACGTTGGTTCCTGTAAGAATAAACTCTCCAAAACCGTTTGAAGCTAAAGTCCTGATTTGCTCTAAAATCTTATCCTCTTTATAGCTTCGTGCATCTCCCCTTACATGAGGAATGATACAATAAGAGCATCTGAAATCACACCCCTCTTGGATTTTAATAAACGCCCTGCTTTTACCAATGAACTCTTCAACAATAGTGTCATCAATGTGTTCTAAATCACCTGCGTCAAAAAAACGCTCTTCATTTTTAAGCAGATCATTGATTTTCTCTTTTTCACTGTGTCCAAAAAGCGCATCAATCTTTTGTTCTTTAAAAAGATTCTCCCCTTTTGTCCAAACCCCACACCCCGTAAAGATAACTCTTGGATTATTCGGCAGTTTTTTCAAGCTGTTGATATAGCCTCGGGCTGTGCTGTCTGCACTGTTTGTAACTGTACAAGAGTTTATCACCACAATATTGGCCTCATGTTCATTTTGTGTGACTTCAAAATCTTGTAAGTTACTCATCATGACTTGGGTATCAAACACATTGGTTCGACACCCAAAAGTCTTGAAGTATACTTTTGGTTTATTATTTGAAAAGTTCATTAAGCCTTACCGTAGTGTGACTCTTGTTGAAGGTCTTTAGGCATTTCACGAGGCGTTGATTGAAGATTAATACTTTGCGTAGGGTATGCAATATGAATATCATCCTCTTTCATAAATGCTTCTAATATTTCAGGACTCATAGTACTTCTTAAAGCCAATGCCGCATAAGAATTGGTCAGATACCAAGATGAAATCACAATACCATATGGCTCAACAAAGGTATAGACACGTGGTTCAACTCCAGTTGCACGTAAAGAGTATTTGCTTCTCATTTTACTTAACTGTTTTCTTGTAATATCGGTATACCCTTTTGAGTACTGTTTTAAAATCTCTTTTGCAATGTGTTGCGCTTTTTTATAGTTTGAATCAAACGTAATCGTAATATCAATTCCATCCCACACCGTTCTTAAATCTGCATGCGTATAGTTTGCAATAAGTTCAGAGAAGATATAGTTGTTTGGAATAAAGAAGATTCTTCCTGTACGTCTGTTGGTTGTATAAGAGGTCAAAGTAATATCTTCTCGAATGGTGATTTTAAACAAAGAGATGTCTAAAACATCTCCCACCGCTTGAATACCATCTCGTTGAACTTTGATTCTATCTCCCACATGAATAGATCCTGATGTTACAATCACCATCCATCCAAAAATAGACATAAACCAATCTTTTAAAGCAATTGCGATACCCGCTGATGCAAACCCCAGAATGGTTACAAGATATGAAACGTTATCAATGTATGAGAACAACACCACCATGATGACCAAAAAGACAATCACAAAATTGATGATTTTATTGACCATATAATAGTTTTCATTTTGGAAGAAGTATCGTTTCAATGTTAATTTGATTAAGAAAGAGGCAATCAAAAGCACAAAAACCGTCATAAAAATCTTAACAGATTTCTCAACTTGATTTGAGATTTGACTTTGTATTTCTAAAATTACTTGCTCAATTTTTCTTGAATATACGTTGTTGGTTGTTGATACAATTTCAAGCACCATATTAAAATCTTTCTTTTGTTGCATTAAGAAGTTGATTCTCAGTTGAAGTGCCTCCGTTGGTTCTATCTCATATAATTCAAGATTTAAAAAAATCTTCTTTTCTAAAAGTTCAGTCAACTCTTCAATATCTTCATACAGCTTTTTAAAACGTACTTTGTTGTTTTCAAGTTTTTTAATATCAGAATAGGCATTGATAATTCCAAAAGGATTGGTTACAGGTTCACTTTTTTGAATCTCAGGAGGATTGATCAAATTCCCAATAGGAGAATCTTTATACTCTGCAATGAGTTCAAGCTCATTCTTTTTAATACGAATTTTATTGCTGGTTTGATACTCCAACTCTTTATATTTTTCACCTTTTTTGGTTTCATACTGTTTATATGCCTCTTCAAGTCTAAAAAGTTCATCTGAGATTTGTCGATAAGCAATATAGTTGCTGTATCGTTTAAGTAAAATATTGTCTTCAAGTTTCAGTCGTATCTCATTGATCTGTAGTTTAAGCTCTTGAATTTTTGCACGTTTATCTAACTCTTCTTGCGAAAGTGTCTCTTGAACTTGTTGTGTTGCTGCTTCTTCATTTGTTGCCGTTGCAGGTGATTGCGCCAACAGCAGTTGAGAACAGAATAAAAACATTAAGATTAAATTTTTCAATGTGCAAACCCTTTTAAAACATCCATGACTCTCTCTTTTTCAATCGCATCAGTGATTTCACAATCCCCGATGTGTTTTGGCAAAATAAACTTGATTTTATTATCCATTGATTTTTTATCTAAGAAGAAGTGTTCATAAAAATCTTCCACATCTTTGATTTCATAATCAGTTGGGATATCATACTTTTCAAGCAACGTTTTGATTCTTTGAGCCTCTTGTGCGCTCATCATGCCAACTTTAACTGCCAATTCATTGGCCATGACCATTCCAATCCCAACGGCTTCACCGTGCAAATACGTGCTGTATTTGGTCTCATTTTCAATGACATGCCCAAAAGTGTGCCCATAGTTCAACGCAGCACGAATACCTTTTTCTTTTTCATCTTGTGAAACCACCCATGCTTTTGTCTCAACCGATTTTGCAATGGCCGTTTTGATGTTCTCTTCAGAGTTTAAATCATTTTGCTCTAACCACTCAAAGAAATCTTTATTAAAGGTAACGGCCATCTTAACAATCTCTGCCACACCTGCAGCAAACTCTCTTTTTGGAAGTGTACTTAAAAAGTATGGATCAATATTGACTTCAATGGGTTGATGAAATGCGCCAATAAGGTTTTTACCAAACTTATTGTTCACGCCTGTTTTTCCACCCACACTCGCATCCACTTGCGAAAGCAGTGTGGTAGGAATTTGCATAAAATCAATTCCTCTTTGGTACATTGATGCTGCAAAACCGGTCATGTCACCAATCACGCCACCACCAAAGGCAATCAAAACAGACTTTCTGTCCAGTCGTTTTTCAAAACAGTGTGTCAAAATCATATCGATGGTTTCCATGTTTTTATACTCTTCCCCATCAGGAACAGTGACGACACTCACCTCTTTTGCTTGGATGTGTTGCATCACATAATCTAAATGTAACGCACTGATGGTTGGGTTTGTTACCACAACAACTTTGGTATCAAGTTTAATCTGTTTTAAACTCTCAATATTAATATCGTATTTCGTATTATCGGGTAATTCTATCTTTACGGTCATAAATCTGGTCCAATATATCTTATAATTTGTTTGAATAAGTAGATATTATATCGCAAAATTACTAAATCTTGATATACCTTTATATTTTCAAAGACTTGACAAAATAACAAAAATATCATATAATCTCTATAATTTATTACTTTTAGTAATATAAAATAGCAAAAAAGGACACAAAATATGGCAAAAGAACTTAAGAAAAAAGTTGTAAAAAAAGTTGCTGCAAAGACAGTTAAGAAAGCGGTTGCAAAAAAAGATGTTAAGAAAAAAGACTCTAAAGATGTAACTAAAAAAGTAACTAAATTAGTATTAAAGAAAAAACCAGCGAAGAAAAAAGTAGCTAAAAAAGTAGCTAAAAAAGCAGTTAAAAAAGCAGTTAAAAAAGCAGTTAAAAAAGTAGCTTAACAAAAAAGAAGTAGATTCCTACTTCTTTATTTACAAAGGAGTAAATCATGTCATGCAGAACAATGGTACTGATGCGTTATGCACTATCAGATAACAACAAAGAAAAACACAAAAGCTGTGACGACAAAACTTTTAAAGAGACGTTACAAACATTTTTAAAAAAGTTTAAAGAGTTCAAACTCTTTTAATTAATGACCATTTAAATAGCTTGCCGTAAACTATTTAAATGGTTGTTTTCAAACTCATAATCAAACTCTTGATTGAACTCATAGTCATAAATAGAGACTTTCTCCTTTTGACTTCACCTTGAAAATGAAAAAACCTCCCATAATCATACCCTTTTAAAAGTGTGACCCAAAATACTGAGTTCTACAAAGTGTTGTCCTGTAACATTAAAGAGTTCATAACTATTGTTATAGCTATCTCCTAAGTGTTTACAACAATTCTCTTTATCTTCTATTTCTACTTTAAAACTACCAACCACACCATTTAACGCTATACTTTTTTTCAGTGCAATCGTATATATCAAAAAGCTCTTTGTTAAGGACAATTCTTCCAGCCGTATATGCAATATAAGCTCTTACATTTGGTTTTATTTTTTTCCTATGTTACGCTTATATCATTTTACTCCTTTTTTATCACGAAAAAGTTTTTTTGATAATTTTTTAAAATATATTATGAAAATGATTTGTACGGATATTTTAATATTTATTTAGAACAGAAGAAAAAGAGATTTATAAAGGGAATCAATTTTAAGAAAAATCACAAAACAGTTGGCGACCCCAGTATGATTCGAACATACGTTTTCAGGAGGAAATCCTGACGTCCTTGGCCTCTAGACGACGGGGTCAAATGTAGAGTCGCCATTATAATCAAATTATTTTTTAGGACAGCTTAAAAATTAAAAGAGAGGTGTTCCTCTCTTTTATTAAATACCTCCAGTGATATTTGTATCTGCATCACTGTCAATAAATACGGTAAGATCTTGGTTGGTATAGACATCAAATGTTTCACCATCTTCATCAGTAAACTGCTCTTCAGATTTCGTCCATTTGTTGTCTCCTTCACCATCTTTGAGGTTAACAGTATCTTCACTGTCACCAAGAATTTTGAAGATTTTTTCAGAATTCTCATCGGTACTTGCCATGCTTAGAATATCTTGATATTCAACATTTTCAAGTGTTTGTGCACCATTACCAAGTTCAAGTGTAGATGCTTGTGGCAATTGATCTTGTGATAATGAATCAAAGTCAAGTACAGTATCTTCTTCAATGATAAAAGAGTCGTCAGTTGCAGAAACCGTTTCGGTATCGCCTCCATTCTCTTCTGTTGAAGTCACACTTGCTTTAATCTCTTTTAATGCACTCTCGTCAAGTTGTGTTTGACTTGATAAAGTCACACTCACTTCTCCACCATTTTCATCTACAGGCACCGTATAACTTCCATCATCATTTGCTGTAAGCTCATTGCCATCACTGTCTTTTAAAACCGTTCCTGCTGGAAGATTTGTTAATGTGATATCCGATAATGTTTCACTGCCATCCGTATCTGTTAATTGTGCATTTAAGTCAATTGTATATTCATAACTGTCTTGCGCATTATCAGCCATATCACCTTCAAATACAATTTTCTCAATGCTCTCAACTTTTAGTGGATTACCTTGAAGCGTACCATTACCATCAACTTTATAAATTTTATATTCATGTCCAGTGTAATACTCACCTGCATTATAATCCTCAAAAGAGAGTCGATTACCCCAGAAGTCAACGATGGCATAATTTGATGCATTTCCCGTAAAGAAAAGAGTATCTTTTCCCCAACCTCCATCAATTTTTGCGCCACTGTTAAAATTAGCATCCGATGCAATTTGGATATTGTCATCTCCTGAACCTAAATGCACATATGAACCCATATTTCCATCGATTTGCACATTATCATCACCGCTTCCAGCATAAATTGTACTATTATCAGCACTTCCACCTATGACTAAATTATCATCACCGCCACCCAGTTCAATATATTTTCCATTGACACTGTATTTGATACTGACATTGTCATCACCATGACTTAAATTAATAGTATGTGCATTCATATTATCAATTTTCAAATCTTGATCATGATGATTTGAATAGTAACTGTGATCCAAGTTTTGACCATCTTCAATTGTTAAATCATCAAATAATCCCCCTTGTGGTTCACCTGCGATAACATTCGCATCGCTGATATCCATATCTAACGTTGGTGCATCAGCTACTGCCGTTACTTTAATGGTAGTGGTATGTTCTGTGTTTTTAAAGTTTCCATTTCCATCATCTGCTTGAAACTTAAAGCTACCATCTTCATCACTGTTTGAATCTGGTTCAAATGAAACTTTTCCTGCTGCAATATCTGCCATTGTTATAACTGTGCCAGCTGCAATTGGTTGTTTATTTTCATAAACATTAATCTCTTTTCCATCATTGGTGACAATAGTTTCTACAATTTTTCCACTGTTCATGTAAAGTGTACCATTTTCAGGTAACTCAGTAATTTTAACTTGTGAAACATTTATTTGTTCATCTCCAAAGTCTGTCGTATCCAAATAGTAGGTTTGGTCTTCTACTGCATCAATATTGTCATCTAATGAAATAAGTTCTGATGCTAAATCCCAATTGGCATTTGAAGTATCCACATCTTCAAAATTTCCACCAATAATCTCTTTTACCGTTGCTGTTAAGTCTGAATCACCATTAACTTCAACATTTAAAGTTCCTCGACCATTCACATCCAATTGTACATGATACTCTTTTCCACCTACTTCTACAACAGCTATTGCCGTTGTTCCTGCTTGTGGAGGGTTTGACGTTTGAATTTCTAATGTAACTTCTCCATTATTTGTAATAACATCCGTTACATCTGAATTAACGACTTCTTTATAAGTGATTTTATTAATTAAATAATCATCATCATAACCTGGTGCTGAGAACTCTACTTTAGAGAATGTTTGTCCATTTCCTGGCTCAAATTTATATGATAAGTCAACTTTGTCTGAACCACCTTGTGCAGTTTCAACTTTTGTTACATTACCATTTTCATCATAATATGTTACAAGTGCTTCATTGTTGTTTCCACCTCCAGAAACTGTCGCAGAACCTACTTCATTTCCTTCGTCATCAAAAAATGTTACTTTTGCGGTTTCTCTGTTGTTTCTCCATGCAAAAGAGACATCTAAACTTTTTACTTCAGAATCAAAATCTACAACAATTTTTTCGCTCACTCCATTGTTACCATGACCAAGTTCTGAACTTGCTCCTGAACCAGAAGTTTTTCCATTTACACCAAAACCATCATGGTTGGTTCCTTTTACAACCGATAAATCTTGAACGTCTCCATTTAAATCAAGAGCATAAACATTGATCCCATTTGGTTCTGAATCAATATTGGTTACGTCAATGGTTGAAGGACTTGTAACTGTTCCCGTAATGGTTACGGTGGTTGTATCAATGGTATCTGTGATGGCTGTTGTTACAGTCGCTCCTGAAATATCTAACTTCTCAAAGTTTCCACCTGTGGTTGATTCTACTGTTGCTGTGTAGCTTCCGTTATCATCATTATACACATCACTCATCTCTGCTAAATTAACTTCCGTGCTTCCTTCTGTTTTTCCAGCTTCAATCGTAATCTCTGTTCCATCTTCTAATGTTACTGTCATATCTGTTTGTGCTGGGTTATCCAGTTTTGCAGTCACCGTTACGGTTTCACTGTCTTCATTAATGGCACTTGTTTCAAGGGTCATGGTGGTTGTATCAATGGTATCTGTGATGGCTGTTGTTACAGTCGCTCCTGAAATATCTAACTTCTCAAAGTTTCCACCTGTGGTTGATTCTACTGTTGCTGTGTAGCTTCCGTTATCATCATTATACACATCACTCATCTCTGCTAAATTAACTTCCGTGCTTCCTTCTGTTTTTCCAGCTTCAATCGTAATCTCTGTTCCATCTTCTAATGTTACTGTCATATCTGTTTGTGCTGGGTTATCCAGTTTTGCAGTCACCGTTACGGTTTCACTGTCTTCATTAATGGCACTTGTTTCAAGGGTCATGGTGGTTGTATCAATGGTATCTGTGATTTGTGCAGTTGTTGTCGCATCAGAGAAATCAACATTGTCAAAATTACCACCTGAAACTTCAGAAACAGTAGCAGAGAATGTTTGAGGGTCAAGATATACATCAGAGTCTTGTACATCTACAACTAATGTACCTGTTGTTTCACCTGCTGGAATAAGAATATCACCATGCTCTGTTGTAATAGTTACATCCGTTTCACCTGCAGTTGTAAGTGTTGCAGTGATAACAATCTCACCCACATCTTCATTGGTATCTGTTGCAGAAAGAGATACGACTGTATTTAAAGGTGTTGCCTCTGTACCTGTACCATCTGTACCAGCATCACCTGTACCCGTACCATTATTCGCTGCTTCGCCCGGTACTAAGTCATCATTTAAATCGGCTTGTGCTGTTCTTAAGTGACCCAGCTCATACTCATTGTCACTTGCTTTATAATCACCAATATTAATCTCTGGTGCAGCACTTCCGTCTTCTAACACTTCTTGACCAGCGGCTGCTGCTTGCAATGCATTTAACAACTCTGCATAATTTGAAATCACAGCACCTTCATCAAACAGGTCATTTTGAAGAAACTCTAATTTTGTTGTCAAACTGTTTATTAACTCTTCATCACTGAACTGCGGTGCTATCTCTCCGGTTGGGTTCTCGCTGATTAATTTTGCGATATCATTCAACACAACTTCATTACCATTTGGAAATACTACTTTTAGGTTATCGTTATTGATAATCTCTAATTGTACAGCATTCAATAGTTCATCAATAAAAACATAGTCCCCACTTTGGACGCTTAATTCTATGTTCTTATCTACTTGTAACTCTTGGATATTCCCATTTTTGTCTGTGATTTTAATTACGTTTGACATCTTCTTTCCTTAATGTAAAGTTAATCTTCTCTATATTAATTTTATGTCAGGTAGTGTTAGCTCAAACTTAATTTGGTGGTCACAAAAAAGAAATTTATAAAAAAAACGTTATTTATTATGTAAACAAACATAATTAAAACTGTTATACAAAACATGGATTATTGGGAGTTTACCACATGTACAAAACATGTGGCATAGGAATTTCTTAGAATTAATGAGCTGTTTTAGAAAAGATTATAAAATTTTTATTTAATACTGTATCAAAAAGTCTGGATTTTTGTTTTAAGATTTCATACGATTGAGAAGCCGTCTCTTTTGTTCTCCATTTACAATCAATAAACGTAATCTCACTGTTATTATATGCAACAATATCAATCTCTTTGTCTTTGTTGTTCCACCATCGACCAATCTTTATTGGAGTAAAACTTAAAAACTGTTCTGGCGCATTATTAATAAGCTCAAAAATATAGTTTTTGTATGCAGGATGAACCATCTGTTTACTATAAGTTGTTCGTATTTGATTTAAGACACTGTAGGTGTCATGTTTATTAAGCTGAGACATGTTGGGATAAATATAGGCAAACCAAAACTTTAAATAGTTGTCTTCAATTCTATAACGCCCAAATTTACTTTTAGAAGGATCATCTGTGATTGGAACTTGTTTGGCAATGATCATCATATCAACCAATTTTTGTAAATATCGTGTCAAATATGATGACTTTACATCTAAAAATGAAGCAATATCTCCTATTTTAGAATTTCCTTTTGCAATGGCATACAATATAGAAGAATAAGTTCCTATCTCACTTAGATCATTTTTCACAATATTCAGACCATCATGAAAAATATCACTGTTGGGATTTAAAAAAATCTCTTTTAAATTCAGAACAAAATCTTTTTTTATATTGTATTGTTGAAGGTATTTTATATTTGTACCCAACGAAGCATAAATATACATCAAATCATTTTTAGAGACATCTTTAATGATGTCTTTAATCACAGTAAAATGAAGTGATTTTAAAACAATTTGAGCATTGGCACTCTCATACACTTTTCTGTCTTCAGGCAAACTTGAATTAATTGATGTGCTGATGATCAGTTGTATGTTTTTTTGTTTCAGTTTTTTATTCCAAACTTTATATAAAACGGCCAAAGCATCTTTTTCTATTTTTGTTAAATTTTGAAAATTATCTAAAACAACGACTGTCTTTCTTTTGATATCACAACTGCTTAAAATTTCTAAAAAAGTACTGAACGAAGCGGTTTGTGCCATATTTTTATTGAAATATTTACTGATAATAGCTGTAAAATTTTCAAACAAAAGCTTGGAAAGAATCTCTATACAAGAGAGATAAATGGTATCTTTATTTTTTGTATACTCATTAATCAATGCGGTTTTCCCCACTTGTTTTCTTCCAAAAAGAAAAACCAAAGTAGAAGTTGGTAATTTGTAGTCTGCCTCTAACTGCTCTAATTCTCGTCTTCTGTTTAAAAACATGGAATACCCTATGAGATTATTTAATTAAAATATAATTTTTATCTTAACTTTTTTATTTTATTACAAGAAAACTTAATTATCTGTGAAGAGTTTGTTTCAAAAAGTTGATTTTTATCTTCAACAATGATATTTGCATGTTTTAGCGCATAACTTTTTTCAAAAGCATGAGAGGTGCGGTTGGCAGAAGTGGAGTATATGACATTAAATTTTTTTACAAAGTCATGATGAGCACTTGTATAAGGTACAACTCTGTAAGACTCACCGTTAGGATAAATAAATGTTGTCTTTTTTGCATTTCTAACCATTTTACGATACTTCTTAGGAATGCGAACTTGGAAGTTTAATGTGGCAAAAGAGTTCACAACTTGAAGAATTTTTTGTGTTGTGGGACGTTGTTTGATGCGGCTGAGCTTTTCATCATCTTGTGATAAAAAACCAACCGTTGTATCCGTTTGAGCTAAATAGACTTGTTTTGAGTCCATCAGTCATTTAAAAAGTCTTGGATAGACTTCACATTGCTTGCGTTACCTGCTTTAATCTCTTTGATTGCCTCAACAGCTGGTAAAGCTGCAGCAACCGTTGTAAAGTATGGTACGTTCATTTTTAGAACCGTTCTTCTGATATCTCGTCCGTCATCTTTAGAGAGCTCTTTTTCATCTGTGGTATTGATTGCCATGGCAATTTCACCGTTGGTTAAGTGGTCAATGATGTTTGGTCGACCTTCACTTACTTTCAGTACTTTCTCACACTCAATACCAGAGTCACTGATGATTTTATGTGTTCCACCTGTAGCAACAAGAGTTAATCCTTGTTCAATCAATCCTCTTGCAATCACTGGCGCAAACTCTTTATCCAAATCACATAAAGAGATAAATACTTTACCTTCAGTAGCTAAACTGTTTTTAGCTGCACTTTGAGATTTTGCAAACGCAATACCAAAGTTATCTGCAATACCCATAACCTCACCTGTTGATTTCATTTCAGGACTTAAAATAAGGTCAGCACCATTGAGTTTATTAAATGGAAAAACCGCTTCTTTAACAGCAACGTGGTTTTTCAATCGTGGTTTAAGTACTCCGTTCTCTTCAAACACAATGTTTTTGTCATATACTGCTAACGCTTCTCTTAAAGGCTCACCCCACATAACACGAGTGGCTACTTTTGCTAAAGGCATTCCTGTTGCTTTAGAAACAAATGGTACTGTTCGTGAAGCTCTTGGGTTTACTTCAATTAAGTAAATTTGCCCTTTATGAATTGCGTATTGTGTGTTCATTAAACCAACAACACCTAGTCCTAAAGCCATCGCTTTTGTTTTCTCTTCTAACTCTTTGATTAACTCATCAGAGATAGACACAGGAGGCAATGAACAAGCTGAGTCACCTGAGTGAACACCTGCTTCTTCAATATGTTGCATAATTCCACCAATATAGACCTCTTTCCCATCACAAATACAATCTACATCAAGCTCGATTGCACGATCAAGGAATTTGTCAATAAGTACAGGTGCATCATTTGAAACCGATACTGCTTCATCCATGTACTGTTTCAACTCTTCAGTAGAGTAAACAATCTTCATACCTCGTCCACCTAAAACAAATGATGGTCGTACAAGTACTGGGTAACCAATCTTTTCTGCAATGGTCACTGCTTGTTCAAAAGTAACTGCTGTTCCATTGTCTGGTTGTAGTAACCCTGCTTTTGTAACAAAACTTGAGAATTTTTCTCTGTCTTCAGCTAAGTCAATTACTTCAGCAGTCGTACCAATGATTTTAGCTCCCGCATCGGTTAAAGCATTTGCTAGTTTAAGTGGTGTTTGTCCACCAAAGTGTACAATAACACCATCTGGTTGCTCTTGTTCTACTACACTTCGTACGTGTTCAAAATCAATTGGTTCAAAATAGAGTACATCGGATGTATCATAATCGGTTGAGACTGTTTCAGGGTTACAGTTGTACATGATGGTTTTTACACCCATTTCATTCAAAGCAAATGAGGCGTGTACACAACAGTAGTCAAACTCAATCCCTTGACCAATTCTGTTTGGTCCACCACCGATGATAAGAACTTTCTTCTCATCGCTCTCTGGTTTTTTAACTTCTGGTAAGATAGAGATGTTTGTTGTAGAGTAAAGGTAAGGAGTTAATGCTTTAAACTCAGCCGCACACGTATCTACTTCATTGTATTCAAAATCAACCCCCAATGCTTTTCGTGCTTCATAAATATCCTCTTCAGATTTTCCAAGCAGTTTTGCAATCATCTTATCCGAGAAACCATTTGATTTGATGTTTCTCATTGCTTTTGCATCACTTAAAAGTGCTGGTGTGATTGATTGCTCTAACTCATAGATTTCTCTGAATTTACTTAAGAACCATGGGTCAATTGCACACAATTCAAAAATTTCTTCGTTTGTTAATCCCTCTCTCATACCTTGCATTACGTATAACATTCGAGAGTCATTTGGTCGTCTGATTTCTTTTTTGATGAAGTCTAAGTCTGATTCAATCATGTCAAAACCAATCAGTCCGGTCTCCATAGAGCACAGCGCTTTTTGAATTGATTCATTAAATGTTCGACCAATCGCCATGGCTTCACCCACTGATTTCATACCAGTTGAAAGGGTTGAATCTGCTTTAGGGAATTTTTCAAAAGTAAATCGAGGCACTTTTGTCACGATGTAGTCAATCACTGGTTCAAATGATGCAGCAGTTCCTGTAATATCATTTGTAATTTCATCTAACGTAAACCCAACTGCAAGAAGTGTCGCCACTTTTGCAATAGGATAACCCGTCGCTTTAGAAGCCAATGCAGAACTTCTTGAAACTCTTGGATTCATCTCAATAACAATCATTCGACCTGTTTCAGGATTGATAGCAAACTGTACGTTTGACCCCCCAGTATCGACACCAATCTCTCTTAGAATTGCAAATGAAGCATTTCTCATGGCTTGATACTCTTTATCTGTGAGTGTCAATGCAGGTGCAATCGTGATAGAATCACCTGTGTGTACTCCCATTGGGTCTAAGTTCTCAATTGAACATACGATGATACAGTTATCTTTATGGTCTCTGATAACCTCCATCTCGTACTCTTTCCAACCAAGCATTGATTCCATGATTTCAATTTCGTTGATTGGACTTGCGTCAATTCCAGCTTCAGCCAAAGCTTTAAACTCTTCCATATTGTAAGCCACACCTGACCCACCACCAGCAAGTGTAAATGAAGCTCGACTGATTACAGGAAAACCAATCTCTTTTGCAACTTCAATTGCTTCTTCTAGCGTATATGCATTTTTACTCTTTGGTAAGTCCATACCAATTTTAATCATTGCTTCATTAAAAAGATGTCTGTCTTCACCCTTTTTAATTGCTTCTGGATTTGCCCCTAAAAACTTAACATCTTTTAACATCCCTTTATCATACATAGAAGTAGCAACATTCAGTGCAGTTTGACCACCCATTGTTGGTAAAATTGCGTCAATATTCTCTTTTTCAATTATTTTTGCTACCACCTCTTCTGTGATAGGTTCAATGTATGTTTTATCTGCAAATTCTGGGTCTGTCATAATCGTAGCTGGGTTTGAATTGATCAGAACAACTCTGTATCCAAGCTCTTTTAATGTTTTTGTTGCTTGTGTACCTGAATAGTCAAATTCACACGCTTGACCAATGACAATTGGCCCTGAACCGATAAGTAAAATAGATTTTATGTCTTCTCTTTTTGGCATTAAATTTCCCTGTTTGTGTATTTAAAAATTTGATTATTTTATCCAAAAAGTGCTTAAAAAAATGTTAGATTTAAAGGGGTTAAAAAGAAGTTCGATTTTATAGTGTGTTTCGTTACATTCAAGCAAGACACCAAAGGGTGGCTTACTGTTTAGGAAGGTTAAATTTCTTTGTAGTGTATTCGCCTTCTTCGTTGAAAGAGATGTAGTATAAAACATCTTTTTTAACACTCAATCCTGTTAGATATCTTATGGCCAAATTGGCTTGAAGTGAAGCAATGTGCATCACGATTGGACACGCAATTCCATTAGGTTTTCTGTCATTTATTTGGAAAACTGCTTCATATGAGGCCTCTTCAAAGAAGCAGACTTGTCCATGAAACTCCTCCACGCTTCCATAAATCCAAGGTTGGTTTTTACTCATACAGTACTCGTTAATTGCTGCACGTGTTGGAAGATTGTCTGTTGCATCAATGATTAGGTCAAACTCTAAATTCCGCTTGGCAAAATCTTCAAAACCTTCAGTATAAGTGGTCACCTTTGTATATGGACAACGAGACTCAACCAGCTCTTTTAAAACTTCTGATTTATACTTTCCATCATCTCCTACTTTAAAACCAATTTGACGGTGAATATTGTGTACACCCACTTCATCAAAATCGACAAAAGAAAATTCACCAATTCCACTGGCACCCAAAGCAATCCCTAAAGAACACCCCAGACCACCACTTCCTATGATGGCGACCTTTTTTGAAGCCAATGAATCTTGTGTTGCTTCACCCCAAAGTTTAATTTGTCTGTTAAAATATTCATGTGCTTCATTCATTTTTAATCCTTACTAAATAAGTAGAGTTTATTTATTGTTTTGTATTGTAATAATAGCAGAATTTCTTTAAAATTGTTTGACAAGCATCAAACAATACCCAACTATTTTAGTTGGGTTTATTTATTGAGTTCTTCAAACTCCAGTTTAGCTTCTTCCAGAAGTTTTTGTGCTTCGCTTAACTCTTTCATACCCGCTTTGTAAACTTCAACTGAGTCTGAAAGAGTAATTTCTGGGTCAATGAGTTTGTTTAACAATGCTTTTGAGTTTTCCAATTTTTTCTCAAAACTGACTGCTTCTTCTTCATTTACGGGGGTATCACTCACTCTATTTCCTTTAAAATTGCTTTTACGTGGTCACTGAATTTATCCACTTCCACTAAGAAGGAGTCGTGTCCATGTTCACTCTCAATCTTTTTATAGGTCACTAAATCCTCTTTTCCCAGTTCAATCATAATATCTCGTATCTCTTCCATCTCTTCAGGGAAGAACAACACATCATCAGAAAATGAAATCAGATGCAGCTTTCTTTGAACATTTGCTAAAGAATCAGGAAGCTTATCACTTCCTCGTGAAGCATCAAAGATATTCATGGTCTTACAAATATAAAGATATGACAAGGGGTCAAAAATCTTTGGAAAATTGTATGCGTTGTATTCTAAATATCGTTCTACTTCAAATCGACCAAAGAGTTCATACAAACCATCTGTGTGGGCATAATTTCGTCCAAACTTGTTGTTCATTGAGTTTGGTCCCACATATGCAATCAGACCTGCCATTCGTCCAATGGCAAGTCCCGGAAGTGATTCAGCAATTAAATCGCCTTTTTCATACATCCCATTTTTAAAGGCAGGATCATGACGTATGGCTTCAATGGCAATTTTATTCAAAGCAATCGCCCAAGGTCGTGTATAAGCAGTGGTTGCCATCGCAATATAGGTATCTGCAAAAGTAGGATACTCAATGGAGTAACACAGTGCTTGCATTCCACCCATACTACCACCAATCACGGCTTTCACATGTTCTATACCTAAATGTTTATAGAGTTGCATTTGTGCTTTAACCACATCTGAAATCGTCAATACAGGAAATTTAAATCGGTAGGCTTTATTTGTACGTGGTTCAATGCTCATAGGAGAGGTTGAACCAAAACAAGAACCCAAGTTATTGGAGCAAATTACAAAATATTTTTCAGTATCTATTGTTTTCCCTGGTCCTATAAAGTTATCCCACCATCCCGGTTTGGCTTCATCTTGGTAACGACCTGCAGCGTGGTGTGAACCACTTAATGCATGACAAATCACAATCACGTTGCTTTTGTCTTCATTGAGTGTCCCATAGGTTTCATATCTGGTTTTATAGCTTTCTAAAATTCGACCGCTCTCTAAGTGTAACGGAGTATTAAATTTAGCGGTAAGTGTTTGTATATTTAAATCCAATTAAAATCCATCATTATTAAATTGAGTTATTTTAACAAAAATAATCTAAAAGTGGTATATGGGCATCTAGTAAGAGGTGCCCTTTTACTCAAGTTCATCTGGAGTGATTTTCATGAGTTCTTGCCATTTTGTATTGGGACACCACTCTTCAAGCAGTGTAAGATCAATCTCATCAAATGGAGTTTGATAGATGTATTTATGAAAAACATACATAAAGGCACTGACCCGATAATTCAACGCACAATGAATCCATACTTTTCGTTCATCTAAACTGGCAAGTATTCGTAAAAACTGTTTTAAGTGCTCTTTTGAAGGCTCTTCAAAATCTACAGGAATATGAATATAGGTCATACCCAACTCACTGACAATTTTGTCTTCATCTTTAATGGCATTTGAAGAGGTACTCAGCGCTAAATTAATAACGATTTCATACTTTGCATTGGCAATCTCTTCAAACTGTTTGGGTGTGGGTTGTCCTGAAGTTGCAATATTATTGTTCACTTGAATGTAGTTTAATATTTTATGCATCATACTCCCCTTTTTTCATATCTTACGGTTATCTTTCTTATTTAAAGATAAATTCATCAGATTAATTCAAGTATAATGTTTTCATGAAAAAGATATACATAGCAGGATTTGATGTCTTTAAACAAGACTCCATACAAATCGGTCAACACTACACTCAATTATGCCACAAGTATGGATACCAAGGTTTGTATCCTTTGGATAATGTGGTTGATTTTAGTCAAAGTAAAAACAAAATTGCACACGACATTTACAAAGCCAATGTCAAACTCATTCATGAAGCAGATATTGTCATTGCAAATCTCAATGCTTTTAGAGGCAAAGAGGCAGACTCAGGTACGGTTTGGGAGTGTGGATACGCCAAAGCTTTAGGCAAACACGTATTGGGTTACATGCAAGAAAAGAAAAGCTATTTGGACACTTTCAAAAAAGAGGAAAAGCAACTGATCAATGATACCTACGTGGACAAAAATAACATGGTCATTGAAGATTTTGATTACCCCATTAATCTTATGGTTGCTTGCAGTGTGGATAAAATGGTATTTGGAAGCTTTGAAGATTGTCTTAAACTCTTAGATTAAACAATCTCATCAATTTCAAATCTTGCGTATTGTTCAATATCACTGAATTCAAAATCTGTATACTCTTTAGAAACCACTTCATAATTGAGTTTAATCAATTCTGTGTTCAAACTCACTTCCTTAAAATCAATTGTTTTAAGATGTTTAAATTTTGAGATAATATCACCTACAGTAATGGTTGAAAAAAATTCATCGGGATTAAATGCCATGATCTCTCTTTTTTTCATTTACTATGCATTTTTCATTCCCATAAAATAACAGAATTAATTACTTTTAAGCGACTATTAATCAAATATTCACAATAATGTGATATTTTACTTTAAGGAGATAACATGAAATTACTTTTAGGAATGATGCTTTTTTGTGCATCACTTTTTGCAGTGGATATTAACAATGCAAGTGCTGAAGAGTTAATGCAACTCAAAGGTATTGGTGCAGCGAAAACTGAAATGATTGTTCAATACAGAAGTGAACATAAGTGTTTTAAAAGTAAAGAGGAGCTTCTTAAAGTAAAAGGCATCGGAAAAGGTTTGCTACAAAAAAATGAGAATATGATTGAACTCTCACAATGTAAATAACTCTTTTTTAATGTGATGGATTCCCTTTAAGCCTGCCTAACTAAACGTTAGGTGGGCTTTTTTATTTTGTTAAAACATTTTAACAGAAAAATGTTGTTATAGTAACAATTAAATAATTAAGGATAAAAATGAAAAAGAGATTAATATATACACTATCATGTTCTTTAACTATAATATTTATGACGGGCTGTACAGTTAAAATACCAGTTAATGAGGTGATACCTTCAAAGCATTCTTTTTTGATCAATAAAAAAAGTGAAAAAAGTTTAGCATTAGTAAATGGCCTTCAAGAAAATCACACTGTAGAAACAGGAATATTTAAAAAAGTTTTTTTACTGCATTATAGAAATCAAAGAATTAACGGTTACAATTTTGTAAAAGAAAATTTAGAAAAAGAGTTATCGGCTCGTTCCCTTCCACTTTCTTTAAATGCAGCATCTCATGAGAAAATTGTACTTGATGATTTTTCAATTTTAACGTATAGAAAAAATGCATATGTACCAACAGTTACTCTTTCAACGTTAAAATTAACATATAAAAACAAACCAATTGTTTCTTTAGTTAAACGAGCTAAATTTCAAGTTGCAGGAGTGGAACCAATTATTGATGCGTGCTACAATGATGCAATAACCATACTTTTTAGAGAAGCCGTAGCAAAACTGAATAAAACAATCTATGGTTTTTCTTTGGATAACTCAACAATACAAAAAATACAAAATAAAATAGATTTAGGATTAAAAAACAAAGATAACGATATATATAAGAAAGTATATGCATTAGGGTTTTCAAACAATAAAAATGCGCTTCCATTTCTTTTAAATCTTGTTGATAATCCAGATGAATATGTACGAATTGCCTCAATTGGTACACTTGGTTTATTAGGAGGAGAGACTTATTTAAAGGAACTCGTAAATATATACTATACATCAAAATACTGGTCAGATAAACTTATGGCATTAAAATCAATTGGTGACATACAAACAACTTCATCTATTCATTTCTTACAACAAGAGAAACAAAAACTAATAAGCCCCTCTTCTATTGAAGAAGAGTGGTATTTAAATACAATTAACCTCTATTTAGAGTGATTTAAGATTGTACATACAGATGCTTACGTTTACTCTTTTTTTACAGTAATTGGTAAATCTGTTGTTCCTGCATAAAACACCATTATTTGTGCAGGGATATCCCCTCTGTTTTCACCATAATGCCAAGTGTTGACAAGTTCAACGATGCTCTCTCCTTTTTTGAGTTCTAAGGTCTCTCCCTTCTCACTGATGACACTCAACTCTCCGCTAAGTAAAACCCCTGCATTAATCACAGGATGTTTATGCCAAACCAACTTTGAGTGAGGCGGAATTGTAATATTTAAAATCGTCACCTCAGGTTGCCCTTTGGGGTATGACGGCAAAGCAACACCATTCCAACTTTTCGTTGATTTTGCCAAAGTTTCTACGTGCAATACTTCACTTGCTTCATGTGCAAACCCATTTATTGAAACCGTCGTAATAATTACTAAGTATAAAAGTAATTGCCGAACCATAATGCCTCCTAAAATAATTTAATATCCTAAGTCTATTCTCTTTTAAATAAAAAACTTGTATAGTTTCACATATACAAAGGATCGTTATGGATAAAATCAAAGAGCTCGAAACACTGTTAAAAGAAGATGTACTTATTGAAGTTGCTCAAGATATCAAAGAACTTGAAGAGCAACTGGCTAAAAAGAAAAACAGTAAAACACTTCAAGAAGAACTCGATTATATGAAACAAGTCAAACTCTATTTTGATGAAGTCATTTTGGATATTGAGCATAATAATCTAAAAGAGCAAGATGCCATAGACATTTTAGAAGGGCTTGAAGATATGAGAGCAGAGAATCAACCTGACTTTTAGTCGGTTAATTCTTTCCTCTTCTTCTGTCTCTGAACCACAACGACTTAGGTCCCTCTTTTTTCATTTCAAACAGATCAATTGCCCCAAACAAATCACTGAGTTTTTTAAAGCCATAGTTTCGCTGGTCAAACGATGCGTGGTTAGAGATATGTTGGCCTATTCTATCAAGTCGTGCCCAACCATCTTCCTCTTCTACACTCTCAATGGCTTGTCGAAGCAAATTAATAAGTTTTGTATTTCCTTTGAGGTTGACTTCACACTTCTCTTCATTATCACACTTTTTCTCTTCATCCAAATATAAAAAGTGTGAACAACTGTTTGCAAAAGCATCGGGTGTTTTTCGCTCTCCAAAACCAATCACAAATTTTCCATCGGCCAATGCACGTGTGACTAATGGTGTGAAGTCACAATCAGAAGAGACCAAACAGATAATGTCAATATCTTTGGTATAAAGTATGTCCATAACATCAATCACCAAGGCCATATCTGTAGCATTTTTGCCTTTGGTTAAATCAAACTGTTGTACAGGTTGAATGGCATGTTCATGCAACACATCCACCCAAGATTGAAGCGTTTGATTTTTCCAGTTTCCATACGCTTTTCGAATATTGACCACACCACGCAACGCTAACTCTGAAAGAACGGTGTCAATCTTTTTTGCAGGTGCATTGTCTGCATCAATAAACATTGCTATTTTTTTATTATTTTCCAAACATTATCCTCATTTGATATGGTGTATTCTACCTGTATTAATTCATTTTATTCTTAAGCTGCAACAATCCAATGCCCATGGCAATAAACAGACCACCCGTGAGCTTATGAAACCAATCCATTCTGCTTTGTTGTGTCAACCACATTTTTGAACGTCGAGCGATATATGCATAAGTGCAAAGAGAACAAAAAGAGATACATAAAAAAATCAAAGTCATCACAAAAAATTGTTCTGTGATATTTTTATGAATATCTAAAAACTGAGGAAAAATGGCAGTAAAAAACAGTATGGGTTTCGGATTAGTCACCGCTAAAAAAAAGGCTTCAGAAAAGTAAGATTTTTTACTTTTTTGAATCACTTTTGTTTCACAATTGCTCATATTAATCTGCGTATTAGAACGTAAAAACTTCACACCTAAGTAGATTAAATAGAGTGCTCCTATAACTTTTACAATCATGAACAGTGTTGCAGATGTTGTGATAATCACACCCAAACCTAAAATAGAAGCCGTTGATAAAATAAAAAGCCCCAATACATTAGCACTTGAAGAGATTGCCACAGTAGGCATATCGGAACGTAAACCATTGGCAATGGCTAAAAAAATGGCAGGACCTGGGCTTGTGACATAAAAAAAAGCTACAACGGTATAAGCTAAAAGCAGTTCCATATTCATAAGGACTCCTGATATAAAGTGATGTATTATACTCTTTATTCGTCACACTCCCAAATAATATGTTAAAATAGAAATATCAAGGAGCATTATGAATTGGCTGGCACATATCTTTTTATCGGAGCAAGATATCGACTTTCAAATTGCAAACTATTTAGCCGACCCTTTAAAAGCAAGAGCTTGGGAGAATGCAAATAATGCCATACGTAAAGGGATGCAAACACATATATGTATCGACTCCTATACAGACAAACATCCTCTTTTTTTACAAAGTAAGCAACGCCTTAAATCAAGTGGACTTTTAAGAGGCATTGTGATTGATTTAACATATGATTATTTATTGACAAAAAACTGGGAACGTTTTTGTAATATCCCACTTAAAGAGTTTTTAAATACCTATCATAATGAAGCAAAAAGAGTTTTGCCCACTCTTCCTTTAAAAGTACAAATACCTCTGCAAAGAATGGTCGAGTTTGAAATTTTGCACCAATACCAAACACTCAACCAGTTACATGAAGCTTTTCAAAGAGTTGACAAAAAAGTTTCACAAAGAGTACTCAACCGCGACAATGCTACACATTACTATGATGCCGTTAAAGAAAATATTGAAAAGATTGAAGAGGATTTTTTAGCTTTTTTCCCTCAACTGTGTTGGCATATAAAGCCTTTATTAAATGAAAACAGACTCAATCACTGGCGTATTTAATTTATTTTATACTTGAATGACTATTCATTTAAGCTGAACCTAAAGATATTGATTATACAATTCTTAAATATAGATAAAAGGATAAATCATGCAAGTAAACAGCACTTATCACACGCGAATTTTTGGAGAAGTACAAGAGCTTCCTGAACCTACAAGAGTAGACAAAGATACATTTAATGCCATCAGAAAAGCTCAAGCAAAAGTAGAGGAAGAGAGAAAAGAGTATACTCCTACTCATAAACAATTAGAAGAAAATCCTTGGTTGAAAAATGCAGCAATTGGTCTTAATAAAGTCTCAGATATTATTAAAGATTACGAAAGAGGCATTGATGGTTCTGGAAAATTTTCACTATCAAAATTGACCAATGACTCTATAGATATCGTAAATGACAAAGACCAAGTTACGGGTACTTACGGTATTTTTACAAAAGTAGAGGAAACCACTACTCACTTACCTTGGGATGATGAGAACTATACAAGACAAGGCACAAAAGAGACAACGGGTATGAGTTTACGATATACATACACTTCATACAAAAGCAACTCTTTTAAAAGTGCTGACATAACATTTGATCTTAAAAACACAGATGCAGAGATTGATTTTAATAAACTCACCGATAAATTAAAAGCGGATAAAGAGTTTGAAAAAAACTTTTTAGCTTCAATGGAAGATTATATGAATAATAGTGACAGCAGTAAGCTCATTAAGTATGTAAAGCAAGCCTTAGAACTTGAAAATGCAGATATAACTATAAAAGAGCCTAGCAGTTCATCAATCTATGGTGATAAAGGACAATTAAGTTCTGTAGTAAATAATAGTTCACATTTACACCTTTTAGCATAAAATTGATTTTTACTACTATCTAAGAGGAGAACTCCTCTTAGATGAAATACCTGCACTAACGAACAGCATTATAAAAAACTTAAAAGAGTATTTTAACCTTTTTCATTCAAAATTATCGTGCTTATATGGCCTGTATTAAATAAAAACAGACTCAATCACTGGCGTATTTGAATTATTTTAAATAATTTTGTATACTTCGACAAACCAAACAAGGACTCCTTATGGATATGACCAAAGTAGCAAACGTTATTTTATACATGCTTCACAAACAAGTAAAACATCTTAATGATAAAAAAGTATCCATTCTTCTTTTTTTAATGGATTATAACCACCAAAAATTTTGCGGACAAAAAATTTTTGGTGATGAATATGTCAAAGTTTCAAGAAACCCAGAACCTGTAATATTAAGTGAAATTTTTGATATCATTGCCAACCAAGAAGATTTGGATGAAAGCGATGAACGTCTCTTTTTGATTCAAGAACTGCTTGATTATTTGGACATTGAAATCGAAACTAAAGAGAACTATATTGAACTCGATTTTCTACAAATGGAAGAAGAGTTTGATGAATCACTCTTTTCAAAAGATGAGATGAAAACCATTCATAAAATCATTCAAGATTTTGCAGATACTACTCCAAGAAATATTGCTAATGCTTGCTTTAAACTTGAAGAGGTTCGTAATACAACAAAAGGTGATGTAATTCTTTGATGCGCTTTTTCCTTTTTCTATGCCTGTTCTTGTTCAGTTTCACTGAAGCAAAAAGTACCAAACCAGAGTTTTTAAGAACTTGCCAAAAGAGTCACACTCACAATATTTGTAAATGCAGCTACAGTCTTTTTACTCGTCGTTTTCAACCTAAAGAGATTAAAGACAAAGAGAAACAAACACAACTGCAAAAATATGTTCAAGCATGCACGAATTTAAGCAATCAGCTCAATATCTATAGCTTTGATAAGTTTGAAAAAATCGTCACAACAAGTCAACATGTCAATTGGAAATCTTTTTCAAATGAGAAACAAAACAGACTTTTACATATCATCAAAGAGAGTCGTCGAGTCTATTTTAAAACATGTCAAGTTGGATTTGAACAAGGGTGTTTTAATATTGCTACTATTTACCAACAAGGTTTAACCACCGCTAAAAATCTCTCAAAAGCAAACCTCTTTTTAAAAAAAGCGTGTCAAAATGGCATGAAGAGTATCTGCCATTAAGTTAACAAAGTAATACTTTTGTTGCATTAAGCGTTTCACCCACAAAAATAATCGCAGGTGTAAGTTTTTTCGCCTCTTCAAAAAAACTTTTCTCTTTGTGTTTCAACTCTTCAAGTGTAAAGAGAAGTTGTTGTGCATTTTGGGTTGTACCTCGACTTAAAATGGCAATAGGCATACTGCTAGGAAAGCCTTTTTCCAACAGGGTATGCACAATCTTTTCTAAGTTGTGTACACCCATCATAATTACCAAATTTTCTCGGGGATGAAAAGCGGTAATAATTTCAGAAAAACGTTGAGTGTCATGCCCTGTAATGGTTCTGTATGCATCACTGAACTCTCTGTCAATGGATGGGATCATAAAATTTTCAAGTACAGACGTCGTGGAACTCACCCCACTTATTACCACAGGTTCATATCCTGCTTGTTTAATTGCACGAACTTCTTCATAGCCTCGTCCAAAAACAAAAGGCGTTCCTCCTTTAAGGCGTACTACAACTTCATACTCTTTGGCATAGTTGATAATGAGTTCATTAATCTCTTCTTGTTTTTTTAAATGATAATCTTTTCTTTTTCCCACATTGATTTTTAGGGTATCTTGTTTACAAAACTCCAGCATTTTTGGATTAACTAAGGCATCATATAAAACCACATCTGCTTTTTTTAAGATATTCAAACCTTTGATGGTCAACAGTTCAATATCCCCTGGTCCTGCGCCCACTAAATATATTTTTTTACTCATAATATTATTCTCATTTGTATCTATATACGTTTATTATAGCGTTTCAATTTTACAAAATACTTGATATATACTATAAAAGAATTATTTTAAGAGTCACAGAAGCTCTTCTGAAATAAATTTATAACCTACACCTTTGATGGTTTGAATATTAAGTTGGGGCAGTTTTTTGCGTAATCTGAAAAGAAGTTGTCGACGTGTTGTATCATCCACTGGATTATCGTGCCAAAGCAGTGAATCGATTTGTTCATTTAAAACGATTCTGTTTTTATTGACCACTAATAAATGCAGTAGTTGTTTCTCATTCCGACTGAGAATCATCTCTTCTTCGTTCTCTTTAAGACTTTGTTCTTGAATGTTATATGACAAAGTTTGAGTAAGTTTTAGGCTGATGTTATTATGAGAATTCAAGATCGTATAATAAGCAAGTTTGACCTCTCTTAAAAATGTCTCTTCAAAATAGGGTTTAACAATGTATCCTAAAAAGTTTACTTGTGAAGCTTGTTTTAAAAACTTCTCTTCTTGGTGGGCTGTGAGAAAAATAACAGGTATATCAAAACTATTTTGAATCAATTTCACCGTTTCAATGCCATTTAAATGACCTGCAATATAAATATCAGCTAATATCAAATCGATTTTATTATTTTGAACATGAAACAGTGCGCTACTGCTGTCTTTTGCAATGCCAATAACTTTATAATTATTTCTTTCTAATATCTGTTTTAAATTAAGAGCAATGAGAAATTCATCTTCGATGATTAATATATTAAACGTCTTCATGGTCTTTGATTATAACTAAATCTTGTTATATTAACGTTATAATTGAGTTATTAAATATAATGAATGATTATAGATATACACACCAAAACTGAACCTTATACCTTTAAAATATACCCTTTACCTTTGAGTGTTTCAATGTTCAGTTCAGGTACCTTTTTTCTTAAACGAAAAAGCAACTGACGTCGGTTTTCATCATAAGTTGTGGAGTCATGCCACAAAACCAAATCAACATATTCATTGGAGATCATGCTGTTTTTATTTTGAACTAAAATATGCAAAAACATCTCCTCTTTTTTGGTTAATGTAATCTCTTTATTCTCTTTATGCAACCGTTTACTGGTTGCATCATAGATATAACCACTGTTTAACGTGATGGGTTCAATTCTATCATTTAATCCAAAACGAAATGAAGCCAATTTGACCTCTCGTAAAAGGTGTGCATCCAAATAAGGTTTTACAATATAACCTGTAAAATCAACACTTGAAGCTTCTGCCAATGTAGAATCATCATGATATGAAGTTAAAAATATAACGGGTACATTGAAGTTTTTTTGAATCACTTTTGCTGTTTGAATACCATTGATTTCCCCTTTGATATTAATATCAGCAATAATAATATCAATGTGCTCTTTAAACATCACACCTATGGCCGCATCACTGTTATATGCTATGGCAGCGACATGGTAACCCGCCCACTGTAATGTTCGTTTCATTTTTTGGGCCGTCAATGTGGTATCTTCAATGATTAATATATTGATTTTTTTCATAACTTTATTCTATCGCTCTTGCGTTATATTTACCGTTACATTTAAAAAAGTAACTTTTTTTATGTTAAAATTTTAAAAAAAGATTTTTATGCGCTCTTTAATTCTGTTTATTCTGTTCTGTTTTCATCTGCATGCTTTCAGTGTTACTGAAAAAGACAAAGTAATACCGCTGTTAGAACATGCCACCATTTATCATGACATGGGAAATAAAGAGAACATTACAACCATTCTGGCTCAACCAGAAAAGTTTTCATTACCCTCAAAAAATCAAATTGATTACTGCAACTTAAAACCCGAAAGTGTTTGGATCAAATTCAGATTAAATAATGAAAGTGAAATTTCACTTGAACGCATCATATCCATTAATAACCTTACAACAGAAGAAGTCACTCTGTATGAAATAAAAAACAACCAAATACTTTGGGAAAAAACCACCGGACTTTTTCACCTTGATAAATTTGCGGGAACCATTTTCTACAATATCACCTTTACACTGCAACCCCATACGACTCATGAGTTCTATTTATATGTAAAAAATGAACAACTCTCACTGTGGTTTAAACCTGAACTTTTTACACCCGATGAGTTTTATAAAAAAGATTCACTGGAACAACTTATTTGGGCTCTGTTTTTTGGAGGAATTCTCTCTTTAGCAATCTACAATGCCTTTTTGTTTTTCTTTACTAAAGATCGTATCTATTTTTATTATCTGTTGTACCTTGTTGCTACGTTGATGCAAAATCAATTATCTCTTTTTGCTAAATTCCACCTCTTTCCAATGCAAAGCATTGAGTTTATTAAAGTGGATCATTACTTCTCTGTTTTTTATATCAATGTACTGGTTACTTTTGCTATGGCACTGTTTATACGATGCTTTTTAAATACCCCACAATATAAAAAAATTGACATCACTCTAAGAGGCCTCATTTACATGATTCCGCTCTATTTTATATTGCAACTGTTTAATGTGTTTACCATTTCTCAAGTGGTATTTTTCCAGTTTTTTACGCCATACTACTTTTTATGGATTGGATTTTATGCACTGTATAAAAAGAATCCACAAGCAAAGTTTTTTATTATGGGATGGAGTTTAGCCCTTTTAGGTTGGCTAAGTGTCTTCTTTCAATACATGGGGATTTTCCCTGTAGAAGAGTTTTTTGCTTATACTTTTGAAGTGCTGATCATCTCAGAAGTTATTCTTTTTGCTATTTTTCTTGCTTACAGAATCAAATCATTGGAGAAAAAAAAGAGTGACTTAACAAAATCTTTACTCATACAGCAAAGAAATGAGTCCAGACGTTTAGAACAGATTGTGCAACTTCGAACACAAGAGTTGAACAACGAATTAAAACAAAATGAACTGCTGCTTAAAGAGTTGCATCATCGAGTCAAAAACAACATGCAATTCATCACCTCACTGTATGCACTGAAACTCAATGACAACAATGATACACATATTCAAGAAAAACTCTATGATGTGGAGCGAAAAATCCATGCCATGAGTATTGTACATCAAATGCTTTATAACCAAAAAAACCTCGTCCATATCGATGCAAAAGAGTATTTTGAAAAGGTGCTTGATAATATCAAAAACAGTTTTGAACTTGAAAACATTACGTTTCATCTTAACATCAATGCGACACTGGACACGGAAGAAGCGATCTATTGTGGATTGATTGTCAATGAACTCGTTACCAATGCCATCAAACATGCCTTTGATGGAGCGCAAGGCATTATTTCTATTGAATTGCACGACTTCAACAGTGGAATCTTGCTTAAAGTATCCGACAATGGAAAAGGTCTTACAAAAACAAACAAACTCACTTTTGGGCAGATGATGGTTGAATCCTTAGCTCAAGAACAACTCGAAGGTGAACTCAAAACCGTTGTGGATAATGGCACGCATATCTCTTTATGGTTTAAAAACAAAAAATATCACACACAATATAACGATTAATCATTATAATTCCTTAAATATTACAGACACATGATGATTGTGTTTATATTAAAGGAACAGAGATGTCATCTTTTTTTAAGAGTCAAAAAAAAGAGTTCAAAAGTGTGGTGGCCGCATCACTTCTATGCTGTGGTACATTAACCTTTTCAACCTCATTAGAAAATGAATTCACACAATCCAGTATCTCAGATAATGGTTCAGAAGTAAGAGTCTTTGGTGTGGGTGAAAAAAGCAACGATGAAACCTACTCAGGAGTTGGAATTGAGTACAAAGATGACCAAAGCCAAGCTGGTTTAGAGTACGGCAATGATTATCAAAAACTCTATGGGGTCTATAAATATGCTCTTCCACAAAGTTTTTATATCAAAGGTGGACTTGGGTATTTAAAAAAAGAGGTACTCTTTGGTACACACAATATTGATATTAAGCAATACACACTGGGAACCTCTGTTGGTTGGGGAGATGATAAGAACTACAATATTGAGTTGGGATATGTGGGGAACAGACTGCGTGATGCGTATGAAGCCAATGGTTATACCAACACTGCTTACATTGAAGCTTTGGGTCAATATGAACTCAACTTTACCAAAGATTGGGGAACTCTTGAAGCCATGCTCACATACCAAAACTCACATGTTTATCACAACAACTATTCAGGTCTGATTGCCCAAGGGGCATATTATCCCATAGAAGATATACGAACCTTTGTACAATACAACGATGCAATGCAAACGGATGAAAACGATTATCGCATCACACTGGGAGTAAAATATGCCTTTGCTTCAAAAAGTTGGTCACCCATATTAACTGCTCAAGCGAATACTTCAAACTCTGTGTCATATGGCATTGTTTATGATGAAGATATTGAAAATGATCCGTTAAGTAACCGAGACTTCTTTGAAAGCCAAGTAAGTACTGCCACTTTTAAAGCACAAGAGTTGGCTTCCAATGAGTTCAATCAACGATTAAATAAGAGTCTCAATCCCAGACAAAAACCAAATGTAGAACCAAGTAATTCTGCTCCTACAGGAGAGAGTTTCACCGTCAGTGCAGGATGGACCAAAAGTGTTACTGTAGACTTAAGTTCACACATCCATGATGCTGATGGCGACGCACTTACAATAAATATTGTGGGAAAAAGACATATTGGTGGTCTTCCTTACACCATTACTGTGACGAAGTCAGGCACCAATGTAACAGTGGCTTACCCTGGAAGCGTAGCATTACCTACTTATGAAACTTTTCAGGTTATGTATACCGTCAGTGATGGGGAAAATACAAGTGAAGTCTATACTATGACAATTGCACATCTAAAATTGTCATAAGAAGTCGCTGCATTTGTAAAATTGGTATTCAAAACCATTGACATACTTCTATTCAATTTTGTAGAAAAATGAATTTGAAGGATGTCAATATTGATTGGTCAAATGTATGGTGATATTCAATCTTATCGAAAAAGAAAGAGATAGTTCAAAGCGACATAAATAAAAATACCAATAGTAAGAAGGGTTGCAAAAAAGACTCTATCCAAAATGACTCACTCTTTTCATATTTTATAGAGTTATTATAGTGAGTCAACGTTATGTTAAGTGTTACATTATATTTTTGTTTAAACGTTTTCTTTGAGTTCACCTTGCATATCATACTTATTCAAATAACCTCTTGGAGTTAGCACCAATCCATTTTTTGTCAATTTACTGCTGCTGTTACAGACAATAATCATGGTATTCATGCCCACTTTTTCATAAGCAATGCCTTCCTTGATTAAGTGTGTCGTGGTTGTAACGGTGATTTCCTCTTTCTCTTTTCTGCCCACATTTTGAGCCACAATAACAATACGCTCTGGTACTTCTTGAAGTCGAAATAAAAAGTTCAAATACGGTTGTATTCGTTTTTTGGATTTGGGATTGTAAATACCCAATACAAAATCACAATCAAGTGCCAAGTGTACTCTTTTATCAATCAGGTCAATATTGGTTAATCTGTCCGATAATGAAATGATAGAAAAATCTTGTGACACAGGAGCGCCTGCTTTTGAAGCTGCTGCTAAAAATGAAGTTACGCCCGGAAGAGAAATAAGTTCAATCTCATCCCACAGATTTTTCTCATCCATTAATTCCACAATGAGTGTTGCCATGCCAAAGACATTGGCATCTCCGTTTGAGATAATGGAGGTGGTTTTACCACTTTGTGCAAAGGTTATGGCCTGATTGCAACGCTCTATTTCATGAGTCATCCCCGAAGTATAAAGCTCTTTTCCTTTTAAGATGCTTTCCAATTCACGTGCATATTTTGAATAAGCAACCACCACGCTACTTTCTTCAATCGCTTGGTATGCTTCAGGAGTCATATAGTTTACTCCTCCTGCACCACTGCTTACGATGTATAATCTGTTCATATTTTATATTGCTCCTGCTATGGTAATTTTTTTATTGTAAATCTCTTTGGGTAGAACCAACTCTTTAAAGATTGATATCAAAATACTTGAAGGTTCAGCGACCCCTTTTAGGTTAAAAAACTTTTGTGCTTGTGAGGGGGAGAACTCACCTTCTAAAGTGTTGATATCTTTTTCATTAAAAAAAGTAATTTCTAACTGATGTTTTAAAGCAAACTCTAAAAGACCTTGCTCATCTTTTTTTGCTTCATACGAAGCAATACTTTTAATCTGTTCTTTGTGCAAACTGTGTTTTTGTAAAAAAGAGGTAAAAGCTTCTTCTATCTCACCGCACGTAGTGCCTCTGTTGCACCCTATTCCTAAAAACACCATTGGTTTTAGATGCAGTTGTTCAACTTTCCCAAATGCAGAGATAAGCACACTGTTTTCATCGACTTCATCAAAAGAGATACGCTCTAAATTCTTTGTATTTTCTATACTTTGATACACCGCATCATACGTTGCAACTTTAACTCTTTTTTGATTGATTAATCGGTTTGAGATATGGGCTAATTTATCTAAGTTTTCAATGTTCATCTCATATTTTTTGGCAAACATATCAAAAGCAAAAACTTTCATTTGATCCGTTGCCGTTGTTACAAAGTTGATACACCCTTTAATACGTTTTGAAATTAGTGTTCCCAACTCATTGGCACCACCAAGATGACCACTTAACAAAGGCATCACTTTTAACAGATCAATACTCATGACTAACACGGCTGGGTCATGGGCTTTATTTTGTAAAAAAGGAGCAATCTTTCGCACAACTATACCTGTGGCCATGATACAAATAAAGGCATCATAACTATTCCAAGCGTCTTTAAAAATATCATCCACCTTTTCATAAAGCAAACATGAACTCTCTTTCTCTTTAGCATAGATATCAACTTCATGTTCATCCAGATACGATGCGAGTGTTAGTGCACTTTGATAACTGGGTTGATTAATCGAGATAATAGCAATTTTCATGCTCTGTTTTCCAACTCTTTGATTAAAGGTTTCACATACAAGTGTGACTCTTCACTCTCTTTTTGATGCAAAAATGCACCAAACAAAATCAGTGCCACACCTTTGATGTGTTTGACTTTTTCTTCAATGGTAGTAATCGAACCCTTATATATCTTCTCATCACTCCATGTTGCTTTTTCAACCACCCAACACGGTGTCTCTTCAGAGTATCCCAGTTTCAGTGCTGTATTTTTTATCTTTTTAATCAATAATATCGAAAGATAAAACGCATGTGAAGAGTGTTTGCATGACAAGATATTCTCCAGTGCTTCAGGGTTGGGTGTTTTTCCTTCCACACGTGTTAAAATAATAGTTTGTGAAACACCTGGAATAGTATACTCTATACCCAAGCTGGCAGCTGCACCAAATGCAGCAGTAATACCAGGAATAACACTGTATGCGATATCATGGGCTTTGAGATACTCTATTTGCTTGGCAATGGTTGAGTATAAAGAGGGGTCACCCGTATGAACACGAGCGACTATTTTTGCTTTATGTTGTAATAAAAACTCAAATATCTCTGGATATTTCATGCCTTGACTGTCTTGAATAATGGCATCTTCTTTACACCATGAAAGCACCTCTTTGGGCACAAGTGAGCCTGTGTATAATACAGCATCGGCTTTTTGAAGTATCTTCATGGCTTTGACACTGATAAGTTCAGGGTCACCCGGACCTGCTCCAATAAAATAAACCATCTGCGCTCCTATGCTTTAAGAATTTTTATTTGAAAGAGTTGTCGCTCTGGTTCAACCAAATCCAACTCTCCTTTGTATGTTGTTAAACTTAAAGAGAACACTTCGTATGTTATGGCGTGCTCTTTTAAAATGTGAATGATAAGAGTGAGGTGCTTTAAAGTAATTGCATTAATAAGCATGATACCTTGTACATCTAATCGTTCATACAAATAAGGCAATGTTTTAATCACCTCTTCTCCCCCTCCACCTACAAAGATGCGTTGAGGGTTTTTTTCTACAGACGAAAAAAGCGTTTGTGCTTCCCCTTCTAACAATAGACTATCCAATACACGATGCGTTTGTAAATTGCTTTTGATGTTTTCTACTCTTTCACTGTTTTTTTCAAAGAAAATGGTTTGTGTTTTATATCGTTTATAGGCTTCAATACCACAACTGCCGCTGCCTGCACCTACATCCCAGAATATTTGATTGGGCAATAAGTCTAAGTTTTGCAAACTCAAATGTCGTTTATACTGTTTGGTTATCATGCCTCGTTGGGTTTGAAATGCCGAATCTTTTTCTATGTTATAAATCGTATCATACTTTCGTTTTATCAACAATACATAGGGTTGAGTTAAATCAAATTTTTCATTTGTTGTTTCAAAAATATCAATGAATTCGATGCATTCATCGTCATAGCCTAATTTATACCCTATCGTCACTTCTATCTCACTTTTATCCAAATAAAAAAGTGCTTTTTGTAATCGCTTGATGGATACCGCATCACACAGAATAAACGTATACTCTTTAGTTAAAAATTGTGTTAAGTCAAGGTTGTCTCGGCCATGCAGTGAAAGTGCTTGAATATCTGAGTAGGATAAACCACATCGTTGCATCATATAATCTAAAGAAGAGGTGTTGTTGATGATTTGAACGTTTTCTTTGGGCAAACTTTTGGCTACAAGAGCGCCTGCACTAAAAAAGAGTGGACTGCCCGTCACCACATATAAAATATGCTTTGAGTTATGATTGTTTTGAATGTACTCTTTTATCTCTTTGTATTTAAATTTTGCAATCTTTTCATGCTCATCTTTGAAGTTCACATCACATAAAACAGTGTCGTAAGCACTGAAATCAATATTGAGATTTTTTAACGAATACTCTCCCATACCATTGCCCATAATTGTTACCATCCCAATACCTCTTTTTGTTCAAGTATGACTGCTTTGATATTCACATCTTTATGCCAATACGCTATTTGTTGATTGGCTTTTTGTGTGACCATGTCGTAAAAAGCTTCCAATAAACCTTGCTTTTCCAACTCTTGAGAGACACCTTTGACCGTTAAAGTAGCCTCTATATCAACTTCATAGTGAAGTGTCTTCATAATATCTTGTTTTAACTGTTCAAAATCAATCACCCCAAAACGATTATGCGTATTTTTAAACCCTTGATACACTTTTGTCATTTTACCAATACCACATAAAAAAACAACCTCTTGCACTTTTAAATGTTTGGCAATTTCAATAGAGTCATAAACAAAATTTCCAATCTCTATGATGGCCTCTTCACTGCTGTGTCGTTTGGCTTGTTCATACGCCGAATTTCCCAAAGTAAAGTAAAGTCTTTTATGCCCATTTTCAACGGCAAACTCAATTTCAGTGCGCACGGAATCAATGTAAGCTGAACTTGAAATGGGTTTAACAATGCCCGTCGTACCTAAAATAGAGATACCCCCTAAAACACCCACTTTGGCATTGGCCGTTTGTTTGGCTATTTCTTCTCCATTACTCACCCCAATACAAGCAAACAGATCCAGACCTTTTATATTTGTTGTCATCTTTTTAAACGTATTAAAAATGGCCTCTTGAGGCACAGGGTTAATCGCCGGAAATCCCGCACTCACTTTCAACCCTTTTTTCGTCACAACGCCCACACCCTCACCTGCATATAAAAAAAGTTGATTACCCTTTGATTCACACACAAATGGCTTATGTATAATGGGATTTAACGTTAACTCTTCAAAGCTACAAGTAAGTGTAAAAACAATCTCACACCCTTTTGTAACGTCCAAATCATCATTGTCCATCTTTGTGGTGTAACAATGAACGGTACTTCGTGTAACTAAAAAAGACTCCAATGCTTTTATAAACAGCATATGCGCATGAGCGCCTGTGGTGTATCCTTTTTTCAGTACACGTTCACTCATAAGAACTACTTTGCTATAAGCTCTTGCGTGGCATTGAGTGTTTGCCCTACAAAAATAATGGCAGGTGTTAACTGCTTCATCTGTTCAAAAAAAAGGGAATCTTTTTGTTCTATCTCTCCCAATGTTGAAACAACTTGTTGTGCATCTTTACAGGTACCTTTACTTAAAATGGCAATAGGCAACGTGCTTGGATACCCTTTTTCTAAAAGAGTGAAAACAATTTGTTTAAGATTATGTATCCCCATCATAATGACAAGATTTTCTCTTGAATGATACTGTGTAACAATTTCTGAAAAAGACTTCATGTCATGTCCCGTAATGGTTCGATACGCATCACTGAACTCTCTGTCAATAGAGGGAATCATAAAGCTTTCCAGCACAGAAGTTGTTGAACTTACGCCACTTACAACCACGGGTTCAAAACCAGCTTTTACAATAAAGCGAACCTCTTCATAACCTCGACCAAACACAAAAGGTGTTCCCCCTTTGAGTCGTACTACCGTCTCATGTTTTTGTGCATACTCAACAATGAGTTCATTGATCTCTTCTTGTTTTTTTAGGTGATGGTCTTTTCGTTTTCCAACATTGACTTTGATAACATCATCTTTGCAAAACTGAAATATCTCAGGGTTCACCAAAGCATCATACAATACCACATCAGCTCTGTTTAAAAGCTTCATGCCTTTAAGCGTTAATAACTCAATATCTCCTGGACCAGCACCCACTAAATAAACTTTTTTACTCATCTTCTAACTCACTCATAGGGATTTGTTCATACTCTAAGCCCTCAAGGGCATGGTTAGAGCTTAAATCATTAAACAAAGACTCCCACTTTTTCATATCATATTTATGGATGTTTTTAAGCCAAATGTTGTTGTTTGCAAGGTAGCCATTGGCTTTTGTATTTTCATACACCACGGCAACTTGTCTGAAACGACACGCACCAAAACAGTTGGTACGAGATATTTTGATACGGTTTTTCCCCGTATGCAGTTGCATACGTTTAAGCAACTCTCGCAAATGTGCAGCCAACTCTTTGTTTTTATTGGCTGCACTGCAACGCTCACCATCACATAAAAAGATTTGTGTTTTAAAATACATGATGGGTTTATCAGAAATAAGTTTTTTAGGTTTGCATACATAACCATCGACCACTTCGCTGCCCATGGTATTAAAACGTCTATTTTCCATTGTATTTACTGGTTCCATCAAAATTCTCAATGAGTTTATAAACAGCATGCAACGTTGCGACGGTCATTGTTGAACTTCCAAAACGTCCTTGCATTATTATTGTAGGCACATCAAAAGCTTCACAAAATCGTTTTCCATACTCTTTTGATTCAACGACATTAACAAAACCAACAGGAAAGAGTAAAAGAGCCACCTGACTTAAATCGACTTTTTGTTCAATCAGTGTGTTAATTGCAGCATAGATAAATGTCGGCGCATTTCCACATGCTAAAATCAGAGGTTGGTCTTTATGACGTTTAATCGCTTCTACCACCGCAGCATAACTTCGTGTGGTTCTGTTTTTTTCAGCAAGTTCGTATGTAAAGGGTTCATTCACATAACAGATGACTTCATTATCATATTTGTTCAAATAAAATTGGCTCAATCCCACTTTTATCATGTTCACATCCACAATAATCTTGGCTTTATTGAGTAACAGGTTTTGAATTCTTGTAATGGCATTGTCTGAAAAGAAGACATTCTCAAGCACTTCATCAAAACAGCTGGTTGTATGAATCAAACGATGTATGACTTCAAGCTGTTGAGCATCAAACTCTTTTGCTTTTTCATACTCTTGAAGCTCATTTGCAATGATTTCAAATGATTTTAAAGAGATATCTGCTCCAATGTTTACAGGTGGTTCTTCTTGTACAAATGTCATGCAACATCTCCTTTAGCTGGTTTTACAAAATCAATCAGTAACGTCATGTATTTTCGTACAACACTTATTTTGCTTTTTTGTATGTGTTCACCTTCAAAACAGAGATTCTCAAAAGTGTATATCTCCCCTTCATCTTTAATACTGGAGGTCTGCATTCCCACAGATGGTCGCATGTATATCTTGGTACTTGGTACTTCTTCTCCGATTAAAGGGATAAGTTCCAATCTGCTTTTGCCCAAACACAAAGGTTTTTTAACTTTGGATGACGCATAAGAAAACGAAGTAATGCCCGCAATGACCTCACTGCGTTCATACAATTGAGGGTTCTGCTCTTTTATAATATCAAGCAGATAATAGACCGTACTGTATACGCCTGCATCTCCTAAAGTAACAAAAGCAATTGTACCATACTCTTTGACGGCCTCTTGCAAAGTTTGTGCCTGATTGAGCCAATCAGAGTGTTTGAACTTCATGGGTGTATATACAGAAATCAAAGGCTTTGCAAAATGATACTCTTGCATGAGTCTATCCACAATTTTAAACGTAATGGAACGCTCAAAAGAGCCCTCTTTGTTTTTAGTGGGTATGGCAATGGCCTGCACACTTTTAAGTCGATTCAACGCTTTTATTGTCACTAACTCCCAATCAGATGGTCCTAAAGAGACCATTGAAAGCCTTATTTTACTCATGTCCATGCCCCAGTTTTATCACCTCTTCTTTAATATTGTTTAAAATAATATTGGAAATTATCGGTATCTCTATAAGATTAAATCGTTCATCTTCAGTGATGCTTTTTACAATGCTCGTATCAAAATGTTCGCTTAACTCTTCTTTAATCTGCGTCATGTCTTTTATGTAGTGATTTCCACTGACAAGCAACATCGGTACAATTTGCACCTTTTGTACACCATCTTGTTGCATTTTTTCAACCAAGGAGTCTTTCATCACAGAAAAAGGGAAAGCCCCTTCCAAAGAGCACGTATAGTTTAATCTTCGAGTATGCTCTAAAAATTGTGCCGTGTACGAAATGGCTTCTAACCCACCCAACTCCAACTTCGGAGATCCATGAATGATATACAAATTGGCTTGATTTGGTTTCGAAACGGTCTCATCTAATTCTTTTAAAAAGTGTGTGGTATCTTTTGTTTTTGTAAAAATTGCGTTACTTAAACGGATATTAGCGTAAGAGAAGAGCTTAAAACCTTCTACAGTTCTTTTTAATAGTTCATGTTCTTCTGTAGGGTAAAGGTTGATTGAAGAGACAATAATGTTTCGGTATCCAATGTTATCTATATCTGCAAGTGTTTGAGCCACAGATTTATACTCAAATCCTTTTTTTAAAAGCACTTTTAAAACCATTCGAGAACTGACTGCAAGATAGACATCTGCACCCTCAAACTGCGCTTCAACTTTTTGTTTCAAATCCAAATATTTCTGTTGTTCTACGACCGAACCAAAAACAGAAAGAATAATGGCTTTATCTTTTTTATAGTGTCTGTATCGTTTCATTTTTGACCTTGATTATATGTAATAGCAGACAAAAGAGACGCTGCTCTTTTGCCTAAGACTATGAAAGTTTGTTATAAAGTCTCTGGTTAACAAAACGACTGTTTTGGATGCTTTTCAAGCTTTTCGCTCCTGAAAGTACCGCTAAATCAATGAATGGTTCTAAAATAACCACACTCATATAAGCTGTTCCAAAACTCAATACATTGGCAATATTTTCTGCACCAAACCCTTGACCATACAGTGCCCAAAAAATAACCCAAGCAACAATCCCACCTTGATACGTCACTGAAAGTTTCAATGCATCTTTGTATCGAATATCGGTATAAGCAATATTTTCTGGGATGATTTTACGTGCCACATAACTCATGGCAAACAGAGGCATCAAAAGTGTGGTAACATTAATACCATATTGTGGTAAATCAAATGGTGCAAAAAAGAGACCTTGAACCAATAAACCTAAAGCCAACCCCATAGCAGCTGGAGCAGCTCCAAAAATTAGGTAAATTGTTGAACCTAAAATAAGGTGAACCTCTGATACACCTACGGGATGATGAGGGAATACTTCAAAGAAAACAAACACCAAAAGAGTTGAAATCAATGTTTTTACAGCCAAAGGTAAAAAACCACTTTTTTGCATTGTTTCCCATGCTAATTTTCCTGCAATACCAAATGAAACGGCAGCCGTTCCATAACTTAAAACCATTTTTGCACCGTTTACTACACCTGTTTCTATATGCATCATTTATCCTTTTATATTTTGAAATCGTAAATTTTAGTTTTTTGTATGAAATTAATTTTCAGTAAAGTGTCGTTGCAAGGGAGGTGAAGTTTTGTACTCTTGATACTCAACCGCTTTTAAATGATACTTATAGTTTGTCCAAAGTGTTGCCAACTTATTTAAAGTTGAGTACATTGATATAATGGCTAAACTGAAGTAGCGTTTTGTGTATCCTCTGAGGTGTTTCATAAGTGAAATATACCCAAAAAATGATTATGTTTTACTTATTGATAGCCTCTAAGAACGAGGCAAAAAGAGCTCATGAGATAAATGATATCTTTTTCTCATATCTCTTTTTTTATCTGTTTACAAAGACTATTTAATCATTTGCCCTTGTGCAGTAAAACAGAGATTGGAGTTTCCTGAGTTATTGATCATAATGGCTTGAATAATAGGTTCAGTTAAATCATTTTCACTGGCAATATCAATTAAAAAGTTTGCTCCGCTTCCACCACTCATATCTTCTAAGTTTACTACGTAATCAACAGATGCCATTGGTTTTAAAATATGAGGTTTTTTAATATAATGTTTAACAAGTTTGCCTTCTGTATTATAATAATCAATATTTTCAACGTAGAGATCTTTTTCTAAATCGGTATTACGAATACTCAGAGTAATGGCCAATCTTGTAAACCTGTTTTGGGCATAATAGATGTGTGAATATACAGGGACATAAAACCTTTTTTTAGCGTATGACGTATCAAACGTCATATCTACTTCTTTAAAGTGCTTATACGCATCTTTTTGTCTCTCTTTAATCTCTTGTTTATAGTTTTCATGTTCTTGCTCTTTCTTACTATCACATCCACTCAATGTAATAAGAAAGGTTATCATTAAAAAAGTTTGAACGGTTTTTATCATAAGAACTCCTAAATAAGCTTTCAAAATAATAACACACATTTACTCTGATAAAACTTTGTGTTTTGAGTTTCTTTGGATAAGACACTGTGCAAATAATTCTATATCATACAAGCTCAAAGCAGTGTTTTTTAGGTTGAGCCTATTAAATATAGATTTTAGAACAAATCAAAGTTAGGGAAAATACACTTCTAAAGTGTACTACTTTGAAATAACAATACTCATTGATTATGACTATATTTGTGAGCTTAAAGTGGGACTTTTATAATAAATGTAGTGCCTCTGTTTTCTTCACTTATGCAATCAATTTTCCCGCCTAAATTAATTGTTATGAGATTATAAACAATATTTAATCCTAATCCAATTGAACCATTATTTCTATTGGTGGTAAAAAAAGGCTCATAAATTTTCGATATATTGCCCTGTAAGATTCCTTTTCCATAATCACGATATTCTAAAATAAACTCTTTATCTTCAATTTTAGCATTTAAAGAGATAACTCCTTTTTCAGTATCTTTATAGGCATGTTCTAAAGAGTTTGAGATCAGATGAGTAAGAACTTGTGCAAAAAGACCGGGGAAAGATTCAATTTGTAGCATCTCATCACACTCTATTTTAAACTCAATGTTTCTTTCATTTAATAATCTATCCATACTAATCAAGATCCCTTTTATATACTCTTTAACGTTAAAAACTCTTTTTAATTCACTGGTTTGATCCACTGCTACTTGTTTAAAGTTTTTTATAATCTTTTCTGTTTTTTGTAAACTTTTTACAATGACTTTAACCAAATCATTTGAACTTTGTAAATAACGCTCCCACTCTTCAGGTGGAATTGTGCCACTCTCATATTTTGAAATCACCTCTTCACAAATATACTCTAAATGTGATGCTCCTGTAATTCCAAGACCAATGGGTGCACTGATCTCATGGGCTACACCTGAAACCAAACTACCAAGTCCCGCCAATTTTTCAGATTCTATGAGTTTATTTTGAGTGATTATCAGATTTTCCATCGAAGCTTCAAGTTCATGATTTGATTCTTGCAAATCAAGATTTTTATTTTCCAGCTCCAGCTCCAGCATTTTTTTATCTTGAATATCTCTCCAAACTCCATGAACTACAACTTCACCATTAATGACTATTTTTGTAAGTACAATCTCACACCAAAACTCTATACCTGTTACTTTTTTGTGAAGCCATTCAAATCGTATACTACCTTTCTCTAAACATTTGTTTATATTCTCTTTTACCAAAATAGCTGAAGATATGCCATTTGCTTGAATCTCTGGAGATATCATATTGAGATTTAAATTTAAGAATTCCTCTTTTTGTTTTATATCGAGCAATTTTAAAAGTGCAAGATTACAATCAATAAACTTACCATCTTTTAATAAACTTATTCCATCGGAACTGTCATTAAACAGTGTTTCAAAAACTCTCTTTTCTTCTTCTAACTCTTTTGTTCTAAGTCTTACATCTTCTTGAAGTTTAGAATTAAATGCTTTTATTTTTTCTTCTTGCTCTTTTAACTGTTCAATATCTTCAACAATTTTATCCCTCATCTTTTCAAAATTTGATGATAATATTTTTAACTCTTTTACGCCTGACACTTTAATCTGTGTATCTAAATTTCCAGATGCAATTCTTTTAGAAACTGTCGTTAACATATCAATAGGTTTTAACACATTTCTAACTATCAAAATAATCATTAGTGAAATCACGAGAACAATTATGAGGGATACAGTTAAAAATATCTCCCTAAATATATATAATTGTTCATATTTAACATCCTTACTAACCCTATAACCTATAATCCAATCCCAAGGTTCATAATATTTAAAAATAACCCATCTGCCATTATTTTCCCTTATGATATCAAAATTGCCATTCTTATTTTTTAATATATTTTTATACTCTTCTCTATTTTTATATAAATGAGCATTTTGTTTATTATATATTTTATGTAACACGACAAAACCATTTTCATCTATAATAAAAGGGAAAATATCTTTCTTATTTTTATCAAAAACTTTTTTTACAATATTTAAAGTACCTTTTTTAAATGACTCTTCATAGGATTTTTCCATTTGTGTTTTTAAAAGTATTTCATATTTTTGATTTATAAGATAGATAATATTATCTATCTTTTCATTATATATTTCCTCTTGTGATATATCTATCTCTTTTTTTAAATAATTGTAAGAGAAGTAAAAAATAGCACCTATTCCAAGTATTATTACCAAAAGGATTGAAATAAGAAGTTCCGTTTTTAAAGAGCTATTTTTTATCATTTTATTAGCACCGCATTATCAATTAATTCAAAAGGAAAAACTATATTAAACTTTTTTGCTAACGTTGTATTTATAAAAATATTTGATTTTTTATTTACAACAATAGGAATGTTTTTTATGTTTTCACCTTTTAGAACTCTAAGAGCTGTATTTGCTGCCCACTCACCTTGCTCCTCTGGTTTAAGAGGTAGAGACAAAAGCGCATATTCAATTAAATTTCCATCACCTGTTCCAGTTGGAATAATAGTATTTTGAAGTGTAAAGTCTTTTATCTCTTTTTTATTTTTATCCCAATCTTTTATAGAGCCCCCATATCCAATGATAAGAATATCTACATTATTTTGTAATTCAATAAATCCTTTTTTCCACTCTTCAACAGAAGTGACTAATCTTGCCTCCATTTTTTTATTTAACTGTTTTTGAAAATAGGCTAACTCAATTCTTGTAGTCAAGGAATCATCTTTTAAAAAACCTACTCTATTACCTTTTGCATACTTGCTTAAGATTTCAACAGTTTGAGGAACTAATTGCACCTCTTCCATACCTGTAACATTAGATATTGGCAACCCATATTTTTTGCTAGAACCATTTATCCCACAAAAAATAACAGGAATAGTACTGTCTTTAAAGTAAGGTAAAATTATATATTTAAAAGCATTGTCATCTGAGGTAATAATCACCTCAGGTTTAAAGTTTTCAATTTGATTTTTGATTTTTTGGGCTATTTTTATTTTGTAAGGCTCATCATTATTTCTTTTAGAGTCCATTTCGGCTCTTTTAAATTTAATGGGCATTTTAGAATTAAAAAATACTTTTTTTATACTTTTTTCAATTCCATCACTCCAATAAAGACCAGAATTATAAGAATTAATATAAAAAACTCTTTTTTTTACAATAAGATTTTCTGCTTTAATAAAGCTAAAGAACAAGAATAATGAAAAG